>NZ_JADPJJ010000119.1:0-112367 GCF_023073375.1 Bradyrhizobium sp. 197
CCTCTATAAAGGGCGCAATGTTATCGAGCGCTGTTTCTGCCGGCTCAAGGATTTCAGGCGTGTTGCTACTCGCTACGACAAACTTGCCAGAAACTTCTTTGCCGCCGTCCACCTCGCCGCTCTCGTCGCTTATTGGATCAATTGAGTCTGAACCCTAGTGGTCATCACAACAGTGCCGACTTGTGGCGTCGCCTCAGGAAATTGGGTTTTAGGGGCTCCGAGCGGGTTGTTAGAGAGTGGGCGACACGCCATCGGCGCGCCGAAACGCCCGATGCTCAAAGTGTACAGCGCGTGCCGTCCGCCAGAACTATTGCCCGCCTGATGACTAATGGCCGCGATGCACTATCAAAGTCTGAGACCGTTACCATCGCGGCAATCGAGCAAGGCGTTCCTCTCCTGGTGGAAGCTCGCGAAACCGCTTTCCACACGACGATCCGCAAGAAGGCTCACGTAGATCTTGACCCTTGGCTGGAAGGAGCATGCGCAAGTCTCGTCGGGTCCTTCGCCAACGGTGTCACCAAAGACAAGGCCGCCATCAACGCTGCGATTAAAACATCTTGGTCCAACGGGCAGACCGAGGGTCAGATTACCAAGCTCAAGCTCGTCAAGCGTCAGATGTACGGGCGCGCCAAGCTCGATCTTCTGCAGGCCCGCTTGATCGGTGCTATATGATCCCGATACACCAAAATTGCGTCAGAGCCCCTTTTGGATGCCGATAGGGGGTCCCAGCCGAACGCCGATCCACATCCGTCGTCTGACCTATTTGCCGCGCACCACGTTTTGACTGACGATCATGGACCGGTTCCATCCAAGGAGGAAAAGTCGTGATCTACGTCGGCCTCGATGTTTCGCTGAATTCCGCTTCGATATGTGCGGTGGACGAGACGGAAAGATTATCCGGGAGGGAACGACGTTGGCGACGCGCCGTCGATTGTGCAGTACCTCGAATCATGGCCTAGTCGAGTTGAGCGGGTGGGCCTGGAGGCAGGACCGACCTCAGAATGGCTAACCGCCAATCTAATCGAACTTGGGCTGCCGGCCGTCAGTTTGGAAGCCCGCCAGGTTAAGGCGGCACTTTCAGCCATGCCGGTGAAGACCGAACGGAACGACGCCCATGGGATCGCACAGGTGGTGAGAACGGGATGGTTCAAGCCTGTTCATGTCAAGAGCATCGGCAGCCAAAGGGCGCGGACATTGGCGACTGCTCGCAAGCATATCGTCCGCTCCATCGCTGCCGCGGAGCAAGTCATCCGAGGACTTCTGCGTCCGCTCGGTCTCAAGACCGGTATCGTCTCGCGGAATCAATCTGTTCGCGACGCGAGTTCGTGAGTTGGTCGGCGGTGACGCCATTCTGGAGGCGATCATGAATCCGCTGCTCGCCGGACGCGAAGCGCTGATGCGGGAGTACGCCCGACTCCATCGTCTGGTTCTGAAGGCCGTGCGCAGCGACCCGGCATGTCGGGTCTTGATGACGATGCCGGTAATCGGCCCGGTTTCTGCGTTGACATTCCGCTCCACGGTGGACGATCCCAGCGATTCCTGCATTCCCAATCCGTGGGCGCCTATCTCGGGTTGACGCCCCGGCGATACCAATCTGGCGAGATTGATCGGGTTGGACGGATCACAAAAGTCGGAGATGGAGAAACGCGCACGGCCCTGTTTGAAGCTGCCAACGTCGTTCTCAGGCCATCGACCCGATGGTCTCCGATGAAGGCTTGGGCGGTGCGTGTTGCACACCGGCAAGGAAGCAAGCGTGCGAAGGTCGCGCCGGCCAGAAAGATGGCTGTCGTCCTTCACCGAATGTGGGGCGATGGAACCGAAAGAGCCGGCTCCGGAAATCTGCACAGGCTTAAGTGGAGTTTCTGCCTGACGACGGGCACGATAGGCCCGCGAATCAGGAGAGACGATGAGCAGACGAGCACGCCGGAATCACTCACCGGCCTTCAAGGCGAAGGTGGCTCTGGCCGCCGTCAAAGGCGATCGGACCATAGCCCAACTGGCCGAGCATTTTGACGTTCACCCCAACAGATTACGGCGTGGAAATCGCAGCTTGAGGGCAATGCTTCCGGGATTTTCGGACCAGGGGCGGGCCGCCGGCTGCGCCTGCAGTCGATGTGAAGTCGCTGCATTCCAAGATCGGAGAGCTGACGCTGGAGAATGATTCCTAAGAAACGGCAGCGACTACTTTCGGCTCCAGGGGCTGGAGAACAAAGCCGAATGCCTTGGCACGCCGATGCAAATTGTTGACCACTCGCGTCCGGTAACGCGTCTCGTAGAACGAGGCCCCTGGATCGACATAGTCCATTCCGTATCGCACAGCATTGTAGAACAGAACTGCGGTCTTGCGGGCCGTGGCGGTCACGGCCTTGGCCTTGCCGATGCGCGCCTGAGAGCCGTGTATAAAAGGCGCCGAGCGCGGTGTCTGTACGACCCACGGTCACGGCAGCTAGGCGCAGAAGTGCCGCCGCCCGGCCGCCGGATCGGCGCGTTCGCGACGAGAGCATTTTGCCGCCGGAGATCTTGTTGCTCGGCGCCAATCCCAGCCAGGAGGTGAAAATGCTTTGCACTTGGCCACGAAGAGAGGTCGTCGCCGCATTCATCGATCAGCTTCAGCGAGAGGTAAGGACCGAGGCCGTCGATAGTGGTGATGTCCTTTCCGAGAAACGCGAACAGCGCCTCGCGGACGCCAAAAGCTGGAGCGTTCGCCTGATCGGTTCGATTCCTACGCCGCGAGACTCGCGGGGCTGGTCCATGGCCCTGACCGCGGTGGAGCCTCAGCTCCTTCAATACGGCTTCGATCCGGGCGTCGCAGGCAGATGCCTTCTCGTGGTAGGCGTCGTCAAGCGCAAGGGCCTGCTCGAGCGCAAACAGATGCTCGGCGCGGCAGCTTCCGGTGAGCGCCTTCGCGATCGTCTCGGCGCTTGAGTAGCAGCTGTAATGGCGCAAGCACGCCAGCGTCTCAGGTCGCTCGCCGGCAAGGATGGCGCGTATGATACGGAGGCGGTCGCGCCGGTGATGTCGGCGACGACGTGGTGCAGCTGAAGATTCATCTCCATCAAGGCCTTCTGCATATGCTGGATCTGTGAGGCCGCGTACTCCAGCAGACGCTTGCGCTGACGCACGTAGGCTCGCAGCTCGGCAATCTGCCCTTTGGGCCAAAAGCTGGCCCGCAGTAACCCGAATGAATGGAGCCGCTGCAGCCATTGCGCATCGCTAACATCGGTCTTTCGCCCCGGCACGTGCTTGGCATCGCGCGCATTGACAAGAAACACGGTAAATCCCCGAGCATCGAGAAGCTCGAAAATCGGAAACCAGTAGACGCTGGTCGATTCCATGACGGCGGTCTCGACGCCGCATTCAGTAAACTAGTCGACCAACCGATGCAGATCGGCCGTGAAGGTACCGAAGCTGCGGACCGACTCGGGTGCGCGATCTGGCCTCACGGCAGCCATGTGCATAGTCGCTCCGACGTCGATGGCAGCCGCGTTTGGGTGCACCATCGGCATCTTACCGTCGTTCCTCGACTTCGCTCTTTTGGGATTCATCTCCAATCCTCCTGCTGACGGCGGCGGAAGGGCTGGGCTGCGCTATTGGTGAGATTCCCAAACGGGATCGCCGGATTGCGTTACCACTCTCAAGTGCGCAACAACCCCTGGACCAGGTTTTTTTAACGGGGTCACGTCCCACCAAAATCGTATCGGCCGCTCCGTTTCGTTCGGCAATCTAGCGCCGGCCGTTTCTATCCCACAGGGGGAGCGCAGCGCCGCGCATAGTTTTTTAGGAGGAGCGCTCACCAAGGCGGGAATGCTGAGCGCAAAGCGATGGTCGACCGTGGACACGATCTGTCGATCACCAGGCAGGCGGAAGTTTTTGAGATCAGCCGCGGCAGCGTTTATTATCTGCCGCGTCTGGTGACGTCTGCCGACCTCGCGATCATGCAGCGGCTCGACCGGCTGCATCTGGAGTTTCCTTTCGCCGGTTCGCGCATGTTGCGAGGCCAAGATCTATCCGTATCTGCTGCGCGGTCTGGCGATCGAGCGGGCCAATCAGGTGGGGCGATGGATATCAACTATATCCCGATGGCACGTGGCTTCGTCTATCTCGCCGCGGTGCTCGACTGGGCGACCCGCCGTGTGCTGTCGTGGCGACTGTCGATCACCATGGAGGCGGCGTTCTGCGTCGAGACGCTGGAGGACGCGATGATCCGTCACGGCAAGCCGGAGATCTTCAACACCGACCAGGGCAGCCAGTTCACCGGGGCGGCCTTCACCGGCGTCCTCGCCAGCCACGGTATCGCGATCAGCATGGACGGCAAGGGCGCCTGGCGGGACAACGTCTTCGTCGAGCGGCTATGGCGCAGCGTTAAATAAGAGGAGGTCTATCTGCGAGCCTACGAAACCGTCGGCGAGGCGCCACATTCGATCGGCCGGTATCTCGACTTCTACAACGCACGAAGGCCCCGTTCGAGCCTTGACGACATGACCCCGGATCAAGCCTACTTCAACCTTCCGCCGCTCCGGGTGGCGGCCTAATCTCGGCAGAGGCTCCACTTATCGACGCGGAAAGTCTGTTCAGACAAGCGGGACCGCTCTAGAGTTCCGATGGACGGCGGCGGCGTAAGGACGCCATCGCCATTCAAAGAGACGCCCGTCGCAGGGCGTGGGATGGTCGAGTTCGCATGATCTGTCGTGGCGTCCGCCTCAAGGCGGCTGACTACGCGAAGAGCTTGAACCGACCATTCAACCGAATCCCATCATGTGGCGGCTTTGCCGACCACGAACAGAAGCAAGGTACCCGCGGCACGCGCTCTTAAGGGATTGACAGAGGCAGACCGAATACAGAAGCAGATCATCGCGGAACTCTCACTCGATGGCTTCAATCTGTCGGTCGACTTTCCTTCATCTGGTTTACAAGCGCTGCCAGCGCCATGCGCGCCGTAGTCGGCAGCGACAACTGATCATCGTCCAACATTTGCACCAAACCATCCACCCTTTGTCGGCCTTGCCCAACAATAACTCCGAACTCTCGGATGGCGCAGATGTCATAGTCCTCTGACGAACCAGCAAGCCTGTTGCTCGATGAAGCATCAAGAAGCCTTGGTTCTCGACGCTCTTGATCGGAACGAACCGCATGTTAGGGCGAGCAACTGCTTCGCAGATTGCGGCCGCATCAGTGGCATCGTTCTTAGCTCCTCGCCGGACGTAGGGCTTTACATATGCCGGCGGAATCAATCTCACATCGTGACCAAGCCGCTGGATCTCGCGTGCCCAGTGGTGCGCGGAAGCACAAGCCTCGATGCCGACCAGGCAGGAACAGTGATGAGAAGAAGGCGATGATCTCACCACGCAGCAGGCGTTGGCGACAGACCACGCGACCTTCGTCATCAACCGCATGGAGGTGAAAAGCGAACTTCGAAATGTCCAACCCAATAGTCGCGATGTTCACTTGATTGACTCCTTCTGCCGCCAGCACATCTGGCACGATATCACCGTCGCCGAGAGAGCGGGGCCGTCTTCCCCATCAACGGCCGGATGCTCGACGAGTTCTTGAACGAAACGCTGTTCTTCGGCCTGGACGATGCACGGAACAAGCTCGCCGAATGGGTCGCCGACTACAACGGCGAACGCCAACACTCTTCGCTGAAATACCAAACACCCGCGGCCTATGCTGCCGCATTCACCGCAACGGGCGATCGGCTGCGCAACCCCGACCAGCTCCGTCGATCGTCCGTTGCTCCACCCGTGCCAACCGGCGTAAAACCCACGAGACTCTAATTACCGCTGGATGAAAGTTCGGGGGCCGGTCACTTGTCGCAGCGCGTTGCGACTGGCCTATCTGCGGAATGTGAAAGCGGCCGCCTTCTTTCTTCAATGAACGCACACGTATATAGTATGCAACGACATTCCCGTGTACGTATCTTTCATCGGTCACGAGGGGAACTCGATGCGAGCTAGACATGGCAATAGCGCTATATTAACGCGAATGACCCCTATAGAAAGCACTCAATTTGCGGCAGAGCAGATCCGGAATGCAATAATTGCCGGGCATTTTAAGCCCGGCGATAGGTTAGTGGAACAGCAACTAATCGAAATGCTAAATGTATCGCGCCATCCAGTCCGCGAGGCGCTGAGGCTTTTGGCGCGAGAGGGATTTGTTGAAATAAAGCTCAACAAAGGTGCATCGGTCACCGCAGTCAACGCGGAGAGCATTGCCGAGGTTTATAATATTCGAATGGCCTTGGGAAGGTTAGCGCTTGATCATATCTTTGCGAATCCGAAGCAAATCTCCCAGAAGTCATTGAAAACGATCGAGAAGCTCGCACAAAATGCCATTAAGTTTTCGGAGTTTGAGGATCAATCAGAGTCAATTCAGAATGATCTTGAATTTCAGCAAGCAATCGTGGACGCGACGGAGCTTCAAAGAACAATGCGCTATTTTTCGGAGCTTACTGGCGATACCAGGCGATTTAACAATTTTTTTTCTGTCGTCTATACCGATCGCAAATGTGACGCTCAAAGGTATATCGTCAAGCTTTTTAAAGCGATCCGTGACGGAAAGCGCGAGGAAGCGCAAAAGATATGGAGCGCGAAATTTCAGAAGGCTCTCGATAGATATCTGGCATTGGTTGCTGGCACTGAGCCTGATGGCGCGGCGCGTCCCCGCGCAAGGGATTCTGACAGCACCCGCACCTCTTCGCGGCGAACCAAAGTCGACGCTTAACTACAGCATGGCTTGAAAACCGTCCCCTTGATGGCCGTTGGCTGTTGTCCCCTGATGTTATTTTTGAATCATATAGTTGGCGTGTCGCCGAGCTGTCGGTTTCCGGTGATTCGCGCGGATGATCGTTTGCCGTAACTTTCCGGCAAGTGTCTCAGGGCGAGCAGGACCAAGTATGCTGCACCATTGAGGACAGTGCCCCACGAACACGGCAACCTCCCCAGGGTCGCTGGTGAGCGGCAGTCTTTCCGTGGAGTGTATTGGTTGATTGAGGCAATCGGTCTTGCAGGGGGATGTCCGGGTGGCTGCACCGCGGTGTTGCTGAGACATCGACGCAAAGATTGGAGATGTGTCAGGTCAAAAGCCGGTCTAAGCTCAAGCCGGTGAGTTTTGATGGTAGAAGGCGGAAGTCTTGTTAGAGCGGGTTGGTCTTCCCGTTCACTGCAGTCTCCATAAGGTGTCGTCCGTGAAGAAGTCCCAAGCCGTTGATTTGGTCCAGAAGTGGCGTTTTGCCGCGACTGGGTTGCCGGAAAGCGGCCCTTTGGAGCGGGATTGAACGAAGCCGCTACCGCGACGTGAACGGCGAGGTGGCGTAGAGCGCCTCCTGCCTGAGAGGATGTGGGTGTTGCAGCCCACCCCCTCAGACAGGAGTATTGAGATGGCCGATTTGAGCCCTCTTCGCCGCCGCATGATGGACGACATGACCGTCCGCAATCTGTCGCTGGCGACGCCGCGATCCTACATCAGCGCGGTTTCGAAGTTCAGCCGTTATTTCGGCAAATCGCCGGATCGGCTGGAACTGGAAGACGTTCGCGCCTTTCAAGTGCATCTGGTCTCGACCGGCATATCATGGCCGGCGCTGAACCAGATCGTCTGTGCGCTGCGGTTTTTCTACGGCGTTACTCTCGGCGAGGCGCTGATCCCGGAACGCCGCTTTGTCCCGTTGAAGTCGCCGAGCAACTTGACTTGCAGGCACTGCACAGAGTTCGCCGTCATTGGTGGCGCAAAGAACCGGGGTCAACAATCAAATCCGAGACTTTTTGCTTGAGCGGGGGCTGTCAGTCCGGCAGGGAGCGGCAGCGCTTCGATTGGCATTTCCTCAGATTCTCTCAGCGCCAAAGGACAACTTATCGCCTCGAGTGATCCAGCTCATTCAAGACTTGGCCGAGGACTGGCCCATCTCGACCGACGAGTCGCGTCAATGACGAAAGAAATCGACGAACTCGCTGATCAAGATCCACACTGTCGCCGCTTAATGAGTGCGCGCGGCGTCGGGCCGATCATCTCAAGCGCGATGGTCGCCGCCATCGGAACCGGTGATGCCTTCCATAAGGGCCGGGACTTTGCAGCATGGCTTGGTCTGGTACCGAAGCAAATCTCGACCGGCGATGGAACCATTCTCGGGCGCATATCGAGGCGCGGTAATCGGTACCTGCGGACGCTGTTCATTCAGGGCGCCAGAGCCGTACTTCTGCAGCGTCAGAGTTGGCCTCGACATGGCTTCGGAGTGAACCGCCCCGGGGTTGCCTGCGCATTTCGGTGATGGTGAGCGGCGATTTCACTCGATGGTGAACCCTCGTTTCGTTTGATCGTGAGCAGATATTTCACACGATCTGAACGGCCGCTTCCACCGACATGGTGATTGGTTCAGGGGTTTGAGGTGGCGTCAGAGTTTGGTTGCGGGCACTCTCCTTTCGCATGCTTTCTCCGGTAAGCTGAAGGCGGTGAGCGTTGTGAACGAGATGGTCCAGGATGGCGTCGCCGAGGGTTGGATCGCCGATGATGTCGTGCCAGTGTTCGACGGGGATCTGGCTGGTGACGATGGTCGAGGCGCGACCGTGGCGATCATCGAGGATCTCGAGAAGGTCGCGCCGTTCGGGCGGATTGAGAACCGACAGCCCCCAATCGTCGAGTATCAGGAGTTGAACGCGGCCGAGGGTTTTGAGCATGCGGCCATAGCGACCGTCGCCGCGCGCGAGGGCGAGAGCCTCGAACAGGCGTGGGACGCGATGGTATTGGACCGAACGATTGTCGCGGCAGGCCTTGTGGCCGAGGGCGCAGGCAATCCAACTCTTGCCGAGCCCGGTTGCCCCGGTGACGAGCAGGTTCTCGTTGCGGTCAATCCAGTCGCCGCCGACGAGTCTGGCGAAGACGGCGCGATCGATGCCGCGTGGCGTACGCGAATCGACGTCTTCCACGCATGCGCTTTGGCGCAACGCGGCGAACTTGAGGCGGGTCGTGAGACGTTTGGTGTCGCGCTCGGCGGCTTCGCGATCGACCAGCAATCCGATGCGTTCCTCGAACGAAAGGGCATTGAGATCCGGTGATCGCCCCTGCTCCTCCAGGGCTTTGGCCATTCCGGTCAAGCCGAGTGCGATCAGCCGTTCATGGGTGGGATGCGTCAGCATTGAGATCTCCATGGGTCAGTGGAAATAGCCCTGACCCCGGATGTTGCGGTGGCGCAGGGGTTGATCGGCGGATGTCTCGTCAGGGAACGCGCGATCAAGGCCGTTCTTGAGGATCGAGCGGATCGAGGCGACGGAGCGAGCCTTGATGAGGATGCCGCGTCGGCAGGCTGCATCGACGCGCGCATGGTCGTAACTTTTGGTCAGCGACAGGATGCCGAGGCAGGTACGAAAGCCTTGCTTGGGATGCGGCCTTGCCGCGATGACGGCCTGGAAAAACGCCGCGGTAGAGGGACCAATCCTCTCGCCGGCCGCGATCAGCCCTCCCCGGCGTCCACTTGCGGTAGCGGCGATGGGCGCTCGGCATGTGATCGGCGATGGTGGTGTGGCCACGCCGGTTGGGCGCACGGGCGTGGCTCACGATCCTCTGACCCTTGTGGAAGATCTCGATTGTCTTGTCGGCGATACGCACATCGACGAGTTCTCGGATCAGCCGATAAGGGGTGGAATACCAATGCCCGTCGATCTCGACGTGGTAGTCGGGGAGACACGGCAACGCTTCCAGCGCGCAAAGGCGTAGGGTTGCTCCGGCAGTTCTCCCAGCTTGGGACGATCGATCTCGGCGAACAGTTCGGCGCGGTCGGTGCCGAAACCGCGCATCTGGCGAGCGTTGAGTTCGACGACCAGCACTCGGATGGCAACATTGAGTTCCGCCAGGGAAAAGAAGCGCTGATTGCGCAGGCGAGCCAGGATCCAGCGCTGCGCGATCTGGACGGCGACCTCAACCTTGGCCTTGTCCTTTGGTCGCCTTGGCCTCGCCGCCAGGATCGCGGTGCCGTAATGGCCGGCCATCTCGGCATAGGTTCGGTTGATTCCAGGATCGTAACGATCGGGGCTGGTCACGGCGGCCTTGAGATTATCGCAGACCACGAACTTCGGCACGCCGCCGAGGTACCTGAACAGGTTGGCATGCACGCCGATCCAGTCGGACAAGATCTCGCTTGGGCAAGCCTCGGCGTAGGTGTAGTTCGAGGCCCCATCGCCGCGACGAACAGCTTCATGGCGCGCACTTCGCCGGTGATGGGATCGAAGATGTCGATGGTGTTGCCGGCGAAATCGACGAACACCTTCTGCCCGCCGATGTGAGTCTGACGCATGCTCGGGCGCGCACGCTGCTTCCAGGGGGCGCATGGGGTCGAGCCGATCTGCAAAGTCTTGCCGATCGCCCCCTCGACCTATCACGCCCATGTGGCCAAGCGGCGGGATCCCGCCAGGCTGTCGGCGCGCGCCAGGCAGGATATTGCGCTGAAGATCGAGGTCCGGCGCGTCTTCGATCAGAACTTCCGCGTCTACGGCGCGCGCAAGGTCTGGCGGCAGCTCAAACGTGAGGGCTTCGATGTTGCCCGTTGCACGGTGTCGCGACTGATGCGTGACATGGGTTTGCAAGGGGTCATCCGCGGCAAATCCGTCAAGACTACGATCAGCGACAAGGCCGCGCCATGCCCGCTGGATCACGTCAACCGCCAGTTCAAGGCGCCAAGGCCGGACGTTCTCTGGCTCTCCGACTTCACCTATGTCGCGACCTGGACCGGCTTTGTCTACGTCGCCTTTGTGATCGACGCCTATGCCCGCAGGATCGTGGGCTGGCGAGCCTCGCGCACGGCGCATGCAGGCTTCGTGCTCGATGCGCTGGAGCAGGCATTGCATGATCGACGGCCGGTCCATCGTGGCGGGCTCGTGCATCATAGCGATAGGGACAGCCATACGTATCCATTAAGTACACCGAGCGCCTGGCCGAAGCCGGCGTGGAGCCCTCTGTCGGCAGCGTCGGAGACTCCTATGACAATGCTCTCGCCGAAATCATCAACGGTCTCTACAAGGCGGAGGTGATCCATCGGCGCGGCCCATGGCGCAGCTTCGAGGCCGTCGAGTTCGCGACGCTGGAATGGGTGGACTGGTTCAACAACCGAAGGCTCCTCGAGCCCATCGGCAACATCCCGCCGGCCGAAGCCGAGCAACGCTACTACGCCATGCTGGAACAACCCGCCATGGCGGCATAACTTAAACCAAACAGCCTCCGGCAAACCCGGGGCGGTTCAGAGCCTGGTTGGAGGCAGCGTCCAAGCGGCTCCACTCCAATGTCTTGGTTGTTGCCCTGGCCGCAAAACTCGCCCGCATGGCCCGGAGCATGCTCGCAAAGGGCCGTGACTACGACGCCAACCTCTTGGGCCGCACCGCATAAGAAACAGGGCCGGAAAGGAAGACCCAAGGTCCGACCAGAAGGCACAATAACCCGCCGAGGTTTGCGAGACGGAAAAGACGAATGGAGAAAGCGGTTCCACCGACACTTCTGAAGCCTAGTACCCACTTTTCTTGGATCGTGAGTCGTGATTCAAGATATGGATGATCCCCGAAGCAAGAGAAGTCCACCTTTCGCGGAAAGATCGCAACGTGCTTGAGGCGTATTGTCGCTCGCCGGTGACGTTGCAGCGCGATTTGAAGCGGGCGCGGATAGTTCTGTTGGCGGCGGACGGGCGCAGCACCCGCTCGATCGCCAAGGAAGTCGGAGTCCAGCCGCGGATTGTCAGCCTTTGGCGGCACCGCTATGCCGATCATGGCCTTGAAGGGCTGCAAGACAAGCCGCGGCCGGGCAAGCAGCCGATCTATACGAAGGCCACCGACGAGCGGATTCTGAAGCTGCTGGATAAGCCGCCCCGCAAGGGTTTGCGCGCTGGACCGGCCCTCTGCTGGCCGAGGCGCTGGGCAATGTTGACGTCCAATATGTCTGGCGTTCCTGCGCAGCCACAAGATTGACCTCGCGGCTCGCAAGTCCTGGTGCGAGAGCAACGATCCGAACCTTACGGCCAAAGCCGCCGATGTTGTTGGCCTCTACGTCGCCCCGCCCGCGAAGGCCATTGTGCTATGCGTGGACGAGAAGCCCTCGATCCAGGCCTTGGAGAGCGCAGGGTTATCTGAAGTTGCCAAATGGCCGCGCCTTGACCGGCCAGAGCCACGATTACAAGCGGCATGGCACCACAACATTGTTTGCAGCGCTCGAAGTCGCCACCGGAAAGATCATCGCGGCTTATTCAAAACGCCGTCGCCGCGTCGAGGTCCTCGACTTCATGAACAGCGTCACCGCGGCCTTTCCGCGCCGAAAGCTTCACGTCATCCTCAACACCCACAAGAAAAACGAGGACTGGCTCAAGGCCCACCCCAACGTGCAATTTCATTTCACGCCGACGAGCGCGTCCTGGCTCAATCAGGTCGAGGTATGGTTCTCGATCTTGCAGGGGCAGTCACTTAGCGACACCTCCTTCACAAGCCTCAAGCAGCTTCAGGAACACATCGATGCCTACGTCAGCGCGTACAACGACAAAGCCGAGCCCTTCGTCTGAACCAAGAAAAAGGTCCGTCAACGCCCTTTCAAGGGCCGCCGTATCACTCAGCTCTGATTCCGGATACTAGATCGATCTGGAAGGAAACGTCTGAGATACACCTATAAAAACAGTCTACGTGTCAACTTTGTCGCACTTCGGGTTGACAGCGGCGATATTTCCATCGAGCTGGACAATATAATGTTGTTGAGGATGCTCTTCGCGAGACTCGGCTTCGATGTAGCACCGACCACCGCAACTCCCCGCGGTTCGAAGAGGGATTGAAGACTACGTTGATTGCTGGTCGCTTCCAACTTGTCTAGGGCAGGCCGGGAGATCTGTTTTGTACCGCTCATTCCTTGCACGATAGTCTTCTCGTTAGCCTTGGGCATGTAGGTCCTCGCAACGCAGAAAGCTGAAGTGGGATCAAAGGTGTCAGACATCTCCCGGAGGCGACGCGAGGGTCGGAACAGAGTCAGAAGCCAGCGAGCGCGTACGACCTTGTCGCTCGGTGCAGCTAGGCTGTTCAGTGCCAATTTGTCGACATTAGCGCTGTCCAGTAGAAACGGAACTTCGTTAGTTTCGCAGCATTCAGTCCTCCTTTTTCATTTGGTGTTACCAACTCTCAATAACAAGCGCGTGACAGCGGCGTCTAAGCCTTGAGCTTCTGATCCGTCTTTAAGAAGACGCTCTTGTTCTTTACCCGGAAAACCTCGTTTTGCTGTCAGGTGCAGGCTGTTGCGCGCCGCCTTCAGCATTGAGCAACTTCCATCTTTCCGTCTGCATCAATCAGCAGTATGTTGTTCCCATCCAACAGTTTATCAATTCGTCCGCGCGATTCATTAAATCACCCCAGAGGGTAAGGCTTTCCGGTCGTTTCTTCTACTTTTTCCAGAATGCAGTCGCATAACCGCTCTATGTCATGAGCTTGGTGCTCCGCTGTAATGCACAGCCGAATCGCTGCTTTCCTTCCCCCGGCGGCAGGTAAGAACATGGCCAGGGTATCGAAACCAAAGTCGAAAAGTCCTTTTGCGATTGCAATCGCATTGGCCTGCGATCTAACGGAGACCATTCTGATCGGAACCGAACTGCCCTCGGCAAAGGTCGCAACGCGGCGATCAAAGAAGGCGATACGCTCCACAAGTTGTTCCTGCCGCCGACCTAGTTCTGCTGAACGGTGAATTTTACATGACGCAAGCGCCGCACCAACCGCCGCTGGGTTGGGCGATACCGAATATGAATCGAGAACATAGGATCCACGGAACAATTTCTCGTGGTGGGCCGCTCCAAGCATTAGCATTCCGCCGGAAGCGCCGAAGCCTTTAGCCAGCGAGCCCGCTATGATCGTTCGCTCACCGAGAATTTGGAGGAACTGAGACCGAGCGAATCCTTCGCCATGGCGGCCGCACGTCGAAATGCCGTGCGCATCGTCGATATAGAGAAAGAGCCCATAACGTTCTTGGAGTTGACGAAGTTCCTTGATCGGCGAATAACCTCCCGTGCAGTAAACGCCATCGCATACATAGGCTACCACGGGATGCTCGCAGCACAAGCGTTCGAGAGCGTCGATGTCGTTGTGGTCGATCGTCCTTACCTGCGCTTCATCAGCCACCGGCTTGTAGCGAGCGAGCGAAATGCACGCAAGGCTATCGAATACTACGACCGGCTTCTTACCTCCCGTCAACTGACCCGAAGCAAGGAGTAGCATGGCGCCAAGATTGGCTAAGATGACACTGGAAAAGACAAGCACACGCGCGCAGAACATCTCAGACAGGTTTTCTTCAAGTTCCGTGAGAAGATCGAAATTGTATTGCCTTTTGGCATAGGAAGAATGCAATGACTGCTGCGCTTCAATCGCTTCGATCGCGCCAGCGGCGATCACCGGATGAGTATCGAGCCCCAGATAGGAGGAGCCTACGAAGTCAATTATGTCGCGAGGACGATCAGGTGGAGAGTCGTCACGAGCAAGGACCCGTTTGGCTGCGGCACGTCCATTGCTGGCTATGACATTAGGTCGACGGGCTGCATCGAAATACGGATCGCTGATTCGCAAGCATTCAGTCAGGCGACCGGCATATGAGGGAACGATTCGCTGTGGTTGCACTCTATCCTCCATTCTGACGAAGGGAGCCCGCCTCAGCCCGTACCTGCTCAAGGGCTGGCAAAAGCTAGGCGGAAATGGCGGTTTCTGCACAAACCACTGGGCTAGATCGATTGGCCATTCGTCAGGCCAACTAAACCACTGGTTACCCACTTGGTCAGCTGCCAAGTCAGATAGGGCCATCTAAAGTAAGAGGTGTCTCCATGGCCCGCTCCGAGCCATCCGCGCGATTTCTGAAGTCCACGGGTTGGGTCGCAATCAGGCGCGCGGGTGGCCTCAGTATGAACGTGTCCGTCGGAGCGACAAACCACGTCACTCAGCACAGCAAGGCCAGTCGTTCCGCGCACCTCCACCCGTGCACCCAAGAACTCAACCGTAACAGCCGCTGGTAGCGACGATTCCGATACCTAAGGCACAAACGATAATGTATCCGCCGAAGCCGTAGCTCGCTCTGTGGCCGCCACGTATGCTGCGGGTTCCGCCAGTCGATCGCCTCCAGCAGATAACTCATCTGCGCCGCGCTCAGCCCCACCACACCGCTCACCGTGACCGGCCAGACAAAACGGCCACGGTCCAACCGCTTTGCATAGAGCGACAGTCCAACTCCATCGTGCCACAAGGCCTTGCGACCCGCGCACAAGCCAGATTGTTCGCTTTGAGGGCTGATCGGCTCGCGACAGAACGCGCGACGCCATGTCATCAGCAACGAACGTGATATGCCATGGCGCCGCGCTGTCGACGATATCGCGCGCGGCGCTTGAAAGCTCTCGGTCACGATCCGCAGCTTCTCGTCATCCGACCAGGGCCGCCGGCGGCCAGTCTCGATCACCTCAAGCCGTTCAAGCTGAGTACTGCGCTTATGGCTGTCCAGAAGGACTGTTACGCACCAATTGGACTAATCCAACAAGGCAGCCTTACCGGAGGGAGACGCATTGTCGGCATCCTTGCCGAAGGTAACGGTGCTCCCAGGACTGCGCACAACAATCTGACGGACGCTGAACCATGCACGGTTCCTAGCGCAAATTGGCGGGATGCACTGGATGAAGGTACGTCGAGCGGTTGTGAAGCGCTCGCAATCCCTGGGTGACAACTTGCGCGGAATCGGGCCCTGTTTGGCTTTGGCGGCGACTCTGCACTGAGGGGGCGGCAATGACGCTGGTTGTTGCAGCTTCCGAAGACCCTTCTGGTCGGCAGAGCGGCAGGCGATCGAGGCAGAGAACAGCCGCGTCGCCCTCCGAAATTGCAACACTGACTGCGGCGCACGCCAACTCTCGCCGCGGTCAACAAGGCTGTCGACGCGCGGCTTGTGGAACTGATGGCGGTCGTGAAGACTTTGGAGCGCACGCTTTATGGGACGCGCTCGTAGTGCAGAGTGAGAGGCCGAGCGATGAGCGCAGATTGCCTTCGCATAGACGAGATCACCACCGGAGTCGCGGCCATTGAACCGCACTGGCCAAGGCAGGCGGCGAGGACACGCCGCACGCGCGCCGCGGCCGCGCAAGGAGTCCGGCGCGCATCTGGAGCGGGTCGAGATCGTTGCCGAGCACAACGTGCCCCCTGGGCGAGACGCATCGAAATGCTTGGACATGACGCGGCGAAGTTGCGCCTGATCGTGACGCCGCCCGAAATACGTCTACCCCAACCATGATGGCGTACTTCAGACCTCGGCACCCGCTCACCTGATTGAGAACGACCTTCGCTTGGCCAACTATCCCGACGAGCCTCCGCTGTCTCGACCGATCATCGATGCGCAATGGACGGGCAAGTTGGCTTCGAATCGCAGCCGTTGACTGATTCCGTGCTGGTGACGATCAAGCCGGGCGAACGGGTCTTCGCCGACGAGACGAACTTGCCGACGCTCGCTTGCGAAATCCGGCAAGCCGCAAAGGCCTGGCTGTGGTATAAGCGCGTGACGATCGGCCGTTCGGTGGCATCGGCCCCCGGTGATCGCTTATCCTGAGGAAAGCCGCGGCGGTGGCACCATCTGATAGGCTTTGCCGGCCTCCTGCAGGTCAACGGCTATGCTGCCTACAATCTTCTCACGAGGTCCGCGGGCACGAATGAGTGTGTGCGACTTGCGGCCTGCTTTGCCCATGTCAGGAGCCGTTGTAGGAACTTAACGTCAACCAGAGCTCGCGCCTAACGCGCAGACTGTCACGATCAAGGCGAAGCTATGGTAGATCGAAGCGGAATCCGCGGCCCCGCCACGCAAGTCCGCGGGGCGGCCCTCTCTGGCAGTTCGAAACAATGAGCATGATGTGATCTGCTCACCTGCCGACCCGCCCTTATAGCCGGTTTGTTTCTCTTGGGCGTCGTTATGATTTCTTGTTCTCACAATATTAGATGCAGTCCGGCATCAGTGCGCACGCATTCACCGGTCATGTTGGCCGAGGCCGGACTTCCTAGGAAGCAGACGAGGTGAGCGATATCCTCGGCCGTCGAGGCGACCTTCAGCGGTACTCGCGCCACCACGGCATCGCGCACCTGCCGGGCGCCGGCCTCGCCACGCCCCTTGGTGAACCACTGCGTATCAATGTAGCCGGGGCAAACAGTGTTGACGCGAATGGAAGGCGCTAGCGCGCGCGCCAACGGCGCTGTCATAGCATTCAGCGCGCCCTTGCTCGCTGAGTATGCGACCGATGACCCGTCGCCGTTGATGCCCGCGATAGAGGAGACGTTCACCACGGCGACCGACCGTCCGCTCACCCTTGCGCCAGCATCGAGCAGCGGCCGCGCCGCTCGGATCATCTGGTACGGCCCAATCGTGTTGACTGCATATATGCGCTGAAAATCCTCCGCCGAGAGCCCGTCAAGATCGTGATGCGGCACATGTTTTGTTGTGCCGGCATTGTTGACAAGCAAGTCGAGCTGTCTCCACGGCGCGGCAGCCGCGACAATCCTCCTGCAATCTTCATCGCGAGAGACGTCGCCTTGCACCACCACCACCTCGGCAGCGCCCTCCATGCGGCAGGCTGTGGCAGTAGCCTCAGCGTCCTTCTGGCTATTGGAATAATTTATCACGATACGCGCTCCGCCCTTGGCCAAGAGGCGCGCGGTCGCGGCCCCAAGCCCCGATGCAGAACCCGTCAGTATCGCGCAGAATCCATTCTTCAGCATCGTTCCTCTCTTCTTCTCGAGCCTCATGTTATAAGCGACAGACCAAGTGGCGCGTAAGACGCGCAACGTAAACCCGCTTCTGCGCGCCGACTACCGCCGTTCGTCGCTCTTCCCCATCTGTCTCTGCCGATCGGGTCATCGTAGCCATGTCATCCTACTGCGTAAGCCGCAACTGCCCAGCTTCTCAGTGCGACGTCACGGAGATCAAGGTAGCAGCCTTCAGTGAGGTGGCGGCAGTACTCTCCCTAGGTCACTGCTCTTTCCGGCGTTATGTCGGCTGGATCGACGACTCCGCCTCCTACCGGGCTAAGCGCTCGCGCTCACGTCACAGAGATAACTTGGTCTTCTTAGAGTTGGAAACCGTGAGCTTCTGGCGCACTTGATCCGGGCTCATCACCCGCACCCCCATCCTCTCGAGAATCTCTACGGCCTGTTGCGTGAGCTCGGCGTTGGTGGCCAACCGCCCGCGAGACAGGTAAATGTTGTCCTCCAAGCCTACCCGCACGTTCGCGCCGACCAACGGGGCCAGTGCCGCATAGGGGAGCTGCATTCGTCCGATCGAGAAGACCGAGTAGATCGCCTGCGGTGGGAGCTGGTGGATCAACGCCAGCAGTGTGGTCGGGTCATCTGGAGCGCCGTAACGAATTCCCATACACAGCTGTATCAGTGCGGGATCGTTGATCAGGCCTTCCTTGATCAAATCGCGCACTAATACCAACTGGCCCGCATCGAACACCTCGAGCTCAGGACGGACACCGAGCTCCTTCACGCGTGCAGCCATCGCGCGCAGCGTCCCGGCAGTATTTACCATAACGTATTGACTGCCGGCGCCCCAGTTCATCGATCCGCAATCCAGTGTACAGATCTCGGGGCGGAGCTCTTCCACATGCACTAGCCGCTCACGAACGCCTGCCATGTCCGTGCCCGTCGGGTTCGGCGGCAAAGGAGAGTCCGGCTCGCCCAGCACAAGGCCATTTCCCATCCCCGCAGTCAGATTGATGACCGGATTCACGTCTGACTCTCGAATGCGTTCTACCACTGCCCGATACAACGCGGGGTCACGCGAGCCACGCCGTGTTGTGGGATCACGCACGTGGATGTGCACCACCGCTGCCCCGGCCCGAGCAGCCTCGATCGCAGACTGCGCGATCTGCTGCGGGGTCACCGGCACGTGCGGGCTACGCTCGACCGCATTCCCAGCCCCTGTTAACGCACAAGTAATGAATACCTCAGAGATCATGCCCACCTTCCTTCTCCCTTACTGAAGGCCTGAATTGTAGTCGATGATGACACCTTGCTTCGAGTTTCCGAACCTAGACGGCACCAGCGCAGTCGGTCGGAGCGATGGAACGGGTCTCATCAATGGACGTTCGCTGCGCCAATGCGGACGGCTCGACAGCCGCAATCCTTGTCTAAGCAATCGGTATGCCATTGCGGACCTCCCGCACGCGACCTCCTCTAAGAGGAAAGCACGCGCATGAAACTGTCTGGTCTGGGAAGGAGATGCGGATCGTCGCATTTCAGACATCGCCATAATCAATCCAACACGGCAGGGCTGACAAACCGGAGGTCAATGTGCTGGTCGTCTCTCGTGCCGGATCTGAACTCTGCTTGAAGAGAAACGCGTCAGTTTGGCAACGCTCACGGGTGACGCGCTCCCTCAGTGCACCGCGCCGGGAGAGCGCCTGGTCGGGAAAGTAAACAGTCGCCCGTGAACAAGGCTCTAAGCGATTGAGCAGGACTCTGCTCTTTGGTTTCGAGGCGGTTTGAGATTACAGGGAACGGGCGGTTGAGGCCGCCGAACCCAGCAAGTTTGCTTTGCGGATTGAATGAAGCCGCTACCTCGGTGTGAACGTTGAGGTGGCGTAGAGCGCCTCCTGCCTGAGAGGATGTGGGTGTTGCAGCCCACCCCCACAGACAGGAGTGTTGAGATGGCCGATTTGAGCCTTCTACGCCGCATGATCGAGGACATGACCGTCCGCAATCTGTCGCCGGCAGCGCAGCGATCCTACATCAGCGCGCTTTCGAAGTTCAGCCGTTACTTCCGTGCGGCCCGTTGGGTCGGCTCTACGTCCGAGACGCCGCGGGCCGGATGATGGAGCTTCGATCTGGCCCGGCTGGCTGGAGCGGAACGATGTCCGCCGCTACTTCCTGGAGCGGGCGAGCAATAGCGGGAATGACACGATCAACAAGATTACGAAGAGGCTGCGGACATTCCTGCGGTATCTCGCAGTCGCATGCCGTTGTCAGGCGGGTCTCGACGGCGGTTCCGACATACGCTCATTGGCAGCTTGCCGACATGCCCCGGTATCTGTCGATCGAGCAGGTCAACCGGCTGATCGCTGCTGGTGACGGCGATGCCGGTGCGCGCCGACCTGATCGTGCGATCGTGTTGTTGGTGCGCCTCGGCCTGCGGGCCGGTGACGCGGCGCAACTGCGTCTCACCGAGATCGAGTGGCAAACGGGATCGCTGCGCAAGTCGCGCTACGAGGTCCGGCTGCCGCTACCGCAAGACCTCGGGGATGCGACCGCCGCCTACCTCGATTGCCGGCCGTCTAGCCGCCGCAACGATGTCTTGTTCCTGCGCAGGATCGCGCCGTGCCGGCCACTCCGACGAGGCGACGGCATCTCGTCGGTGGTGAAGCTTCCGGCGCGGCTGGATCAGATCATTAACATGAAGCACGAGCTGGTTCTGCTCGCCCGCAAGGTGGGGACTGGAGATCGCGCCGCTCTCGGCGACGCCTTTATGATCGCAGGCATTCGATCGCTGCGGGCTAGCAACAGGGGTTTGAAAGCCAGAGGCCATACATCGGGTTCGTACATGCAGCGCGTTGGCCGTGTGAGCGGGCCCAACATTCCGCAGGCATGAAAAACATTTCATGCCCCGTCGCGTCACGAGGCGAAGACCGTCACCCGCATTGCACTGCGCGATGCGCGCGGCGGCAGCACGGCTTTGTGTTTCGCAATCGGCGTTGCCCCGGTCTTTGCATGGATTTCATCCTTTCGGTAAATCATCGAGCCAGCAGGCTGTCTCGACGTGCGGCCGAGAAAAGATCTTTCCGATTCTTTCAAGAACCTTGTTTTGATGATACCGCATATACATGCGGCCATCGTCTCCCACATCGAGGATCTCGATCTTCCCTGTACGGTGAGACATGATGTATTTGAATGTTTTTTCGATGCCACTAAGACGCTGGCTGATGCCATGTGTAATCTCGACTCCGCGGCGCAATGGAACCTGAAAATGTGATGCGCCCTTAACTGGCCTGCCCTGGAATAAATAATAAGGGCGCACTCCGATCTCGTGACATTTAGCGAAAGTCGCCGCCAAGATTTCGGGATCATCGTTGACTTTCGCGAGAAGGACGGACTGGTTGAGAAATTGCACGCCTTCTGCGCGCAGCGAGCGAATTGTTCGCTCCGCATCCACTGAAATCTCGCCTATGTGATCAAAATGTGTAATGACTATTGCGGCTTTACCCGCCTCATGGATTCGTCGGAACAAAGCCGTCAACGCGGAATCCTCGAACCGCTTGGGTTCAAAGGCGATCATTTTTGTGCCGAACCGAATTGACTCCAGATGTGCAATCGGCAGCAGATGATCCAGAATTTTATTGAGCTTCGCGGTGCTAAGCATAAACGGGTCACCTCCTGATAACAGTACGTTCGTCATCTCGGGATGGCAGCCAATATACAGCGCAACCTGAGCAAAATCGGACGCGATTTCACCGGAATCTTTGCCTACAATTCGTTTGCGGAAGCAATAGCGGCAATATGAAGCGCAACGGTCAGTCACGAGCAACAAACCAGTCCTGGCGTACTTGTGCTGGAGTCCGGGCACAACCGTATTTTGGTGTTCGCCGCTCGTATCCAAACTACCACGGCTCTCGAACTCCTCAATTGAGGGCTCCACAATGTACTTGAGCTGATCATAGTAGCCACTGTTGGTAGTCTGTTCGCGATAGAATCTTGTGACATGATAACGCGTGATGTTGTTGTCTTGCAGTTCCCCATCGCTAACGACGCGCGTCTCTTCGATGAATCTCATAGCCTGTCCTCTGCGATACAGCGGATCAACTGCATTTGTCATGGCTGCACCTCCTTTCTAATCCTGATGAGCTATCTTAGAGCCGGCGCGGCCAGCTTCCAACTAGTACTACAGCATCACCTAAAGTCTCGAAGCCTACCTACTCTGGTGAGGTACATAGGCGCCGTTGAGGAAAGCGTTGTGTGTAGCGACATCAGAGATCTTCCCGAGTAGTAGCGGTACCGGTCGACTGGCTTGACGCACGGAGTTCGTCGGCTCAATCAGACGAGCGCCGCTCGCTAATTACTGACTTGCGCCCGAGACTTTCAGCCAGCGGTAAAAAAGAGTCTCGTCGGGTTTGAAGCGCTCCCCCAAACTAGGCCAGCTGATGCTGGACTTTTCGGGGCTTGGGCTCATGAGGGCCGGGGCGCCGATGAGCCATACAACAGCGATATCGGCGCCTTGTTGCCAATCCCGCTATGAGGCCGGACTTCGTTGTAGTCTCTACGCTAGTCCTCCATTTTCTGCCGGGTGTCCTCAAGGCCGAGGAACCAGTGCGTGTTCAGGCATTCGGTTCTGAACTTGCCGTTGAAGATTCGATGAAGCTATTGTCTGTCGGCTTGCCTGGCCGTGAGAAGTCGAGCACAACGCCCTTTTGGCAGGCCTGGATGTGGAGATCGCGGGAGACGAACTCCGATCCCTGATCCACGCGGATGGTCTTCGGGTAACCAACGGTTTTACAGATGCGCTCCAGTCTAGCACAACGTCCTCGCCTCGATAGCGGAAGTGCGGATCCACCGCTGGCGAGAAGCAACTGAAGATGTCGACAATCGTCAGCACGCGGATTTTGCGGCCGGTGGCAGGCTGGTCGTGAACGAAGTCCATAGCCCAGGTCTCGTTGATCTGTTCTGCATCGGTTCGATCTTCACAGCTTGGCCTTGACGCGGCGCTTGGGCGCTTTGTTGCGTAATTGCAGGCCCAACTCGCGGTAGACCCGATAGACCTTTTGACGTTAAGTGCCCACCCGTCGCGTTGCAGCAGGACATGAATGCGCCGACAACCGTATCTCACCCGCGTCTCGCAGATGTCCTTGATCCGCTCAGAGTGGCCCGGTCGCCACGCTTCGACTTGTAGACGTATAGTGCGCAATTAATTCGAAGAGTGGAGCAGGCCCACCTGACAGACACCTTCCAGTCACGTCGCACCTTGTCGACAAGCTCGCGCTTGCGGCCAGGCCTCAGAGCGACGGTTTGCAAAGATGTTTGAGCGTTGTCGACGCATCGCAGCAACGGGGTCGGCGGCCTTGGAGCAGCGAAGTCACGGGACTGATCGTGGCGGACTCCTTCGTGCGCGATCGTCTCGGACGCCGCGCGGCGCCAAGGTCTGTCGCCGCAGCATTTGTCTATCCGGCGCAAGGCGGTGCGCGGTGGGTTGTTGAAAAACATAGAGCGAGTGGCGAGCGGCCGCGTCAAGACTCGATCTCATCGAGCAGCGAGGCCGTTTAGCTCGCTCGGCGCGTCACGTCCAGCGCATAAGTTCGTCATAAGATCATCAAGACGCGATGCCAGCCAGAGGATGACTAGTCTGGTGAGGACGTCGGTCAGACAGGCCTGGGCCCGACGCCGCAGAGAAGGTCTCGATCAGCGAAGCGATGCAGGCTCAGTTCTCCACAGCCTCATCATGCCCTGCGAACAGCGCATTGTTCCGGTTAGTGGAGAGGACGGATACTTCGCACGACAGTATCGGTATCGACCTCCATGCGACCGTCACGGAGGAAGCGCGTCGATTCAACCCAGTGATTGAATGCGTAACGGATGCGCTCGGAAATTCTCGCTTTGCCCGAGACGCGAGTAAGTTGCTGCTCGAGCCACGCTTTGAGCGTCCGCACCAACGGCTTGCTGGGCGGCAGGGCGCTGATCGGCACTGCGGCCCTTATCGACTTCTCGATGGCCTTGAGAGCGGCGATACGCTCGAGCGCTTCACTCGCGATCGTTGCAGGACCGTCCTGGACAACGGAATAAGCGCCCCCCCACGTGATCCCAGCAGAAGGACGAGCGTGATCGCCGCGTCAGGGATGGTGTTGGCAATGGTCTTGTAGGCGGTATAGCCCTCGCATTGCACGATTCCGCAATATCCCTCGAGGAGATTTAGCGCGTGAACGGCGCGGCGATCACACCCCAGGTGTAGGCGAAAGCCGTCGGGTCGACGACCCCGCCCCACGGCCGATCGTCGCCTGCGGTCCCCGAGAAGACGCCCTTCTTGGTGGGGCTGCGGCCGGTATCGAGCGCCGCCGCTGCAGTCTCGTCGACCCTGATCTTGCTCGCGGTCAGAGTGGTCTCGCCCAGCCCGAGCCAGAGAGGCGAAGCTGCGCTGCCGCATAGCCGACCCAGAACGCCAGAACCGAGCGCTTGATATCAATACCCTAAGCCAGCAGCATCTGAGCCCGCCGATAGGCCGGCAGGTGCCATGCATATTTGGCGACCAGCACATGCGCGACGATCGCCTCGGGTGAAAGGCCGCACTTGATCAGCCGCTCTGGTGATGGCGACTGAACCACGCCATCCGCGCAGGCTCGGGAGGCGTATTTGGGATGAGTGACGATCACGGAACTTTGCCAGCAGGACTTCGAGGCGCCGTGAGGTCTCCTCACCGATGAAATGCAGGGCGGTCGGAAGCGCACCAGTGGCTGGCGCGGCGCCGCGTAGCACGCTGGGTGGCTTGCCGTGTCCTTCCCGTCATGAGCGGCTTCTTCGCTGCCAATGGCCTGCTCGAAGTCCTCGATCACCAGCTGCAACTGCTCAGGATGGAGCTTCTCCGAGTGGAGCCCGCACTGCGCGCGCTGCAGCTGGCGCAAGAGATGCTGCAGGCGATCCATCTGCGACAGGGTCTGATCGCGCTCGGCGATCGCCGCGTCGCGTTTTGCGCGCGCCGCAATCACTGCCTACTGCGTCTCATTATCGATCGATAAGCTGATCTGTAGTCTCGCTCACGCCCAATACTCCAGCCGATTCGCGGGCCGTTGTGGAATATCGTGGCCAACCTGATCCAATCGATCGCAGGGGTTCGCAACATCACGCCGTCGCAGATCGGCGGCCAACGGAACGCGGAATGCTCCATCCGCTTGCACAGCAGCACAAGCTGGATCCGTCCCAGGCCAAGCTCTTCAAACGGTCCGCTCTCTTCGTACGGAAGACGAAACTCGTTCCCGTGAAAAGGATCATGGTGGAGTTGCGCGCGCGGCGACATCATCGGCACTCGAAAGCCGACCGGCCGCGCGTGAACATGATGTTCACGCTACGCCGAAGCCACGATCATATCGTGGTAGCCCTCACCGCCAACAGGACGTCACGCAGCCAGGCCGGATTGCCCCCGTCGCTGCGTGAACCACCGCATGCCTAATCTCGATGCTGATCGTTATCGCGTTCCGCGTGGCGGCTTCCACCCACCGAAAATACGGAATCCAGAACTCCGTGCTCTCATCGTTGTCGGGCAACAGCTGTCTTGAGCGTTGCTGGACAAGACGCTCGGACGCGGCCTTGGTTGAACGCGCTATTCGCCAGGTGGCGGCTTCGAGGTTGTCGCAGTCGCTCAGGCCAACGAGAGTGCGCGATTCATTCAAAGGCGCTTCTGAACAAGTGTGGAACGTACCGTCCGCTGTGGTCTAGGTCGTCTGATGAAACACAGTGACCTCCAAAGCGATCTGATCGGCGGAAGCCAAGCTCACTGCGGATTCGTGGCGATGTAGTCAGATCGTTCATTGTCTGACCATCGCACCATCTTGGCTTAGCTCATAAGATTGCTCTCGGTCGCTCAGAGCGCCTAATGGCGTCTTCAAGCAGTCTCTGCACCAAGACCTTGTACCCCATACCCGAGCCCTCCATCATCCTTGAAAACGCGCTGCCGGGACCAAGGGCAGGAGCGTTTCCCACTTCGTTGACCAGGAGTTCTCCATTGGGCCGCATAAAGATATCCACGCGCGCCAGTCCCTCACAACCGATCACTTTAAACGCCTCGCAAGATAACGATCGCACTCGATGAGCCGTCGCTTCGTCCAGTTCTGCCCTGGTCTTGAACACTACTCCCTTCTCATCAAGTTTGGCCTGAGCGGTATAGAAGCCTTGCCCATCAGAGATGATCTCGCTTGGCCATGAGCAAGATAATTCCCTCGGTCGCTCTACATCCTGCAACACCGCACACTCAAGCTCGCGCGCCTGTACGCACTCCTCAACCAAGACTTTGCTGTCATAGCTAAATGCGAGATCGACAGCAGTCAGAAACTCTGATTCGCAAGTTACCTTGCTAACGCCGATCGAATTATAAATTCTTGCCGGCTTTACAAATAGCGAGCAGCTGCAGAGAGCTTCTTGGGCAAACTGGAATTTCACTTCCTCCCGAGCTGTCAGAGCCAGATACTTCACGATTGGAAGTCCTGCGTCCCGCAACACTCGTTTGGTGATTTGCTTGTCGCTGCATATTGCCGGCGCAGGCCCCCGGGATCCTACAAAAGGGACCTGCGCTGCTTCTAGCAGGCCCGCGCCGCCGCAGGGCGAGATTGGGAATGCGACATCAATGTCACATGTTCTGAGATACTCCTGTCCATGTACAATCGCCTTGCCACCCCCAGCCGGCAGAAGTGTCAGTTGAGCGCCTGATGAATTCACGTATGAGGGAAATTCCTTCGTATCCTCCTGTAGCCACCACCGGCCATCCGGCGCGACACCTACCAGTATCGGGCTGTGGCGTTTCGTGTCCAAAGCTTCATAGACAGATCGAGCGATGCTCATAGACATGTCATGCCCAAGAGATTCGCCTCCAAACAATAGTGCCACGTTGAGTACGGCCATGATCAGTCTCCCTATAAGGTTCTAACAAGCCTAGCAGTATGCCGAGGGCAATAAGGCATAACGCTAAGAAATCCTCGGCTAGGATTTTCCGCAACTACTAAGAAACAGGGGCGCACGATGGTGAAGGTCGTGACAAATAGCCGGATCAGGTCGCCGCCGCTCATTTCGGGCGGTTCTTAAATTGCGAGCTACCTCGTGGATCATTCCCATCACGCCCAGCCTCCTGGCCTTGGCAGCGATCTGGCTCGAGGTGTGCTTGACACGGGTGATCGTCCACAGGAAACGATCATTGAGCTGCTGCCGGTTTGATGGACAGCCACATTGGGTGTTTCATGCAACCGAAGGTGGGTCATGCAGTGGCGAAAGTTCAGTCGAGAGTTCAAGATCGAAGCGGTCAAGCTCGTCAGGGAACGAAGAAGGGTGTCGGCGGCGCAAGCTGGCCGCAACCTGGGCGTCCATGAGAACCTGCTGCGTAAATGGCTGAGGGTGTTCGACTCCGACCCTGTGCAGGCCTTCCCCGGCCACGGGCAGATGACGGCTGAGCAAATTGGAGATCGAGCGGCTGCGGCGTGAGGTCACCAAGCTGAAGGCGGAGCGAGATATCCTAGGGTCGATGCCGCCATTTGTACATCTCCTTGTCGATGGCGAGAGGCTGTGCACGGCGCGGATGCTGGGAGATGACGACTTTGGCGCCACGCGCTTCGAGTTCGGCGATGATGGCGTTGCTATCGAAGGCCTTATCAGCGATCAGCGCGTTGAAGGCCAATCCCTCGATGAGCGGCGGCACGCCCACCGTATCGAAACGCTGTCCCGGCAGGAGCACGAAGCGCACGAGATTGCCGAGCGCATCGGTGAGCGCCAGAATTTTGGTGGTCATGCCGCCTTTCGAGCGGCCGATCGCCTGGCTTTGCGTCCCCCTTTTGCGCCCTGACCGTGGCGGTGGACCTTGACGATGGTGGCGTCGACCATGGCGTATTCCATGTCGGGATCGTCGGAGATGGCCTCGAACAGCCGCTTCCAGACATCCGCCTTCACCCAGTCGCGAAAGCGCCCAACAGACCCTAGGCCGCTGCCAACTTCGCAAAGGAAGCGACATGAAGTTCGGCTTCATCGCGAAGCACCGGAACGTCTGGCCGGTGGCATGGCTATGCGGAGCAATGGGCGTATCCCGGGCGGGGTTCCACACCTGGCTGAACCGATCGCCCAGCGCCAGATCCCAAAGCGACGAGAAAGTAGGACAGCAGGTCACGGCAAGCTTCCTTACCAGCGACCAGACCTACGGTGCACGGCGTGTCTGGCGAAACCTTTTGGCGGACGGCGTCGAATGCGGTCTGCACCGGATCGAGCGGGTGATGCGCGAGCAGGCCTTGCGGGCGCGGCCACGCCGCCGGCGTCTGCCGAAAGACAAAGGCGGCCGCCAGATAGTACGTGCCGGCGAATCTGGATCGTCGAGGAGTCGCTCTACGTGTCGGCCGTGATCGACCTGTTCTCTCGTCGCGTGGTAGGCTGGTCGATGAGCGCCAGCATGACAGCCCAATGGTCGCGGACGCCCTTCTGATGGCCGTCTGGCGGCGCGGCAAGCCGGATGCCCTGATGCATCACTCCGATCGTGGCAGCCAGGGCGGATTCAAGCGGTCGTCGCAACACCAGTTGTTTTCACCCATGCGAGCAGTTCGTCAAGCGCCTCCGCCGGCGTTTTCCAGCCTAGTGTCTTTCTCGGTCGGGCATTGAGGGCCGCTGCCACAGCGGATATCTCGTCGGCGCTATGGATGCTCAGGTCTGTGCCTTTCGTAAGCGTCCGGTATTGCCCGGTATTGGCCCGTGGTTACGTCATTTTGGGCTGACCGCGCTTATGCGGCCTGAGCGATGTTCTGAGGTCGCCAATTCCAAGGCATGAGTTCGTGGATGCGCTTAGCTGGGTGATCGGGTAGGCGCGCCAGCACGTCGGCCAGCCAAGCCTGTGGGTCGATGTCGTTGAGCTTGGCGGTGGCGATGAGGTTGTAGATGGCAGCCGCACGCCGCACGCCGACCGCCCTCATCGGAGCCGGCATAGGTCCAGTTTTTTCGTCCCACGGCGACCGTCCGTAGCTCACGCTCAGCAGCATTGTTCGACATGCAAAGCCGTCCGTCATCAAGGAAGCGGCTAAATGCATCCCCAGCGCCTGAGGCAGTAATTGATCGCTTTGCTCGTGTCGTTGTTCCTGGAGAGCTTGGCGCGCTGCTCGCGTAACCACGCCTCCAGCTCAACGATCAGGGGGCGGCTACGCTCCTGGCAACACGCAGACGCTCCTGCGCAGTAAGACCGTTGATCTCGCGCTCGATGGCGAACAGGACATCGATGCGCTTGACCGCCTCGGCCGCGATCGGCGCCTTGCTGAGCCGCGCGAGATCAAAGAACTTGCGCCTGCCGTGCGCCCAGCACGCGGCCTCGATGATCGGGCCGCCCTTGCTCGTAGAGCCTACCAAAGCCGGCGTAGGCGTCGGCCTGCATCAGTCCGGCATAGCCCGCCAGATGCTGCTCCGGATGCGCACCGCCACGATCGGGCGAGTAGAAGAACACGGCGACCGGCGGATCTGGGCTGGCAAACGGACGGTCGTCGCGCACGTAGGTCCAGAGCCGTCCGGTCCGGGTCTTGCCCTTGGCCAGGACTGGCGCCGGGGGTGTCATCGGCATGGATGCGCTCGGCTGCGAAAACGTGGCTCCGGATAGCATCCACCAAAGGCATCAGGCTTGCGGCGGAGGCACCTACCCAGTCCGCGAGCGTCGAGACATCGAGGTCGATGCCCTCACGCTGGTAGACCTCGCTCTGACGATGAAGCGGCAGGTGCAGGCCGTACTTGCCGAACAGGACACGAGCCAGCAGCTTGGGCCCTGCACGCCCGCGCGCAATCGTGCGAGGGAGCCGGCGGCTGGGTGATCGCTTCGCAGGCCCGGCAGACGAGCTTCTCGCGCACATGCTGGATCACCTTCCACTGGCGCGGAACGAGCTCCGGCGTCTCGGTCACGTCCTCGCCAATTTTGCGCAATCGGCTGTCGCCACAGCATGGGCAGGTGGCAGGCACCGGATAGACAATACGCTCCCGCGGCAAATGCTCCGGCAGCGGACGGCGGGCCGGCTTGCGGCGCTTGAACGATGGCACCGTAATCTTGTCGGCTGCCATCTGCGTCGCGGTCTCAGTTTGCGGCGCGTTCTCCTCCAGGTCGGCGAGCTGTAGCTCGAGCTGGTCCAGCAATGCGCCGCGCTCGGAGGATTGTCCGAACTGCTCATGCCGCAGCTTCTTGATCGTGAGCTTGAGCTTCTCGATCAGCAAGGTCCCCGCCTGGGCCTCGGCTTCCGCGGCCAAGCGGGCGCTCGCTCGGCGCGCAGCATCGCCTGCAGCTTGGTCACATCGTCGGGAAGAGAATCATCTGTGCCCATCGACGACTAGAGACTCACAAGACGCGATCTCTGTCCGAACCGCTGATCGCGCCACCGATTCAAATCCCAGCGATCAACCGGCCGCCTGCGGTCGCCAGGTATGTTGCGGCATCCGCCAGTCGATGCCCTCCAGCAGGTAGCCAAGCTGGGCTGGGATAATTGTCACGATGCCATCAGCCGGCGATGGCCACAGGAAGGGGCCGCGCTCCAGCCGCTTGGCATAAAGCGACATGCCCAGTCCATCGTGCCAAAGGATCTTGATCAGCTTGCCGCTTCTGCCACGGAACACATAGAGGTCGCCGCCGTGCGGGTCTCGCGTGAAGGCTTCCTGCACTAGCAAGGCCAGCGAGTTCATGCCCCGACGCATATCGGTGCGGCCGGTCGCAATCCACACCCGCACGCCTGACGCAATGGGGATCACCTCAGGCTTCCATCTGCCAGCGCCGCCACCACGGCCTTCAGCGTCGCCGCGTCGACCGCGCCCGTGATCCGCATCCGAGCCCCGGCAGCAAACTCGATCTCGTCGTCCCGCCGCTGCTAGCCGGCGCGGCTGGACAGGGCGCCGGACCTGATTCCGCGACCACCATTGCCGGTACGAAGCCAGGTTGATGGGCGGCATCCTTCGGCTCAGGCCGAAACGACCGTCGCCACCGCAGTAGCAATGAGCGCGAAACGCCATACCGCCGCGCTGTTGCCGCGACTTGGCGCGGCGCCTGTAAGCTCCCCAGGACGATCTTGAGCTTCTCGTCCTCGGACCAGCGCCGCCGCCGACCCGTGTCCACCACCTCAAGCCGTTCGACCTGGGCGCTGCGCCTATCACTGTCCATAAGGACAGTTCTCAACAGCACGCCTCATTCGGCAAGGCGGCCTTCACCGGCTTTCAATTACCCACAAGTGCTTGATTCATTGCGGGAGGCTCAATCGAAAAATCCTGAATCGGATGAATCGCTTGTGATTCATTGTTGAGCACCTGAATCGCGACGGCGAGGTGCCTTCATGTGATCGAAGGGTGCGATATCTCGTCGGTCGACGGGCCCGGATGGTCACCAGGATGATCGTGATGAAAGCGCCGTCGCACACTGGACTGAGCGCGAGATCGACAAGACGGCCTTCAAGGATGCCCGTCTTGGTCAACGATTTGGCGAGCTGTTAAGGCAAATTGGTGATGGCATGGGCGGGAGCATACCGTCCGCGCGCCACGACTGGGCAAATACGAAGGCAGCCTACCGCTTCTTCGCTAACGAGCGCGTGGGGGAAGGCGATATTCTTAGCGACCACTTCGCCGCCACGCGCACCCGTTACGATGATTGTACGGGCCCGATTCTCCTTATCCAGGACACCACGGAATTCTCCTACCAACGCGCGAACACGAGCGCGATCGGCATAACCAAGAGCGTCAATAGCGGCCGGGACAAAGGTGGCCGTTGGCGCCATCACACGGTCTGCGGAATGCTGATGCATTCCAGCCTCGCGGTGACCGTCGAGGGCCTCCCCCTGGGATTGGCGGCTGTGAAGTTCTGGACACGGAAAAACTTCAAGGGCACGTCCCAACTCAAGAAGAAGGTCAACCCGACCCGCGTTCCCATCGAGAAGAAGGAGAGCGTTCGATGGCTCGACAATCTCAGGCAATCGATCGAACGGCTCGGACAGCCGGAGCGTTGCATTCATATCGGCGACCGCGAAAGCGACATCTACGAATTGTATTGCCTGACGCAAGAGCTTGGCGCTCACTTCCTTGTCCGCGCCTGCGTCGATCGGCTGGCAGGCGATGGCGGCCATACGATTGCGACCGAGGTGGAAGAGACCAGTGTCAAGGGCGTGCATTACACCGACGTGCGGGACGACAAGGCGAGATGACGAAAGCCGCGCTGGAGATCAAGTTCATGCGGATTGCGGTCTTGCCTCCGATCGGAAAGCAAAACCGCTATCCCGCCCTCGACCTGACGGTAATACACGCCAGCGAGCGCGGTGCGCCAAAGGGCCGGAAACCCATTGAGTGGAAGCTAATCACGGACCCACCCGTCCGCGGACGCTCCGACGCAATCGAGAAGATTAATTGGTACGCCATGCGGTGGAAAATCGAGATGTTCCACAAGATCCTGAAATCGGGCTGCAGGGCGGAAGACTGAAAACTGCGGACCGCGGAGCGCCTCGCTAATCTGATGGCGGTCTTCTGCACTCTCAGCTGGCGCGTCCTCTGGCTCACCATGCTCAATCGCACGGCTCCAGACGCGTCACCGAAGATGGCCTTGACGAACACCGAGGTCGCATTGCTCGATGAACTCAATAGCGATGTCGGCAATCGCCGCTGTCGCCCTGGAACCCTCGCATTCTACTTGACCAAACTTGCACCTTGGGTGGCTACCTGGCCAGGGCCGCCGATCCGCCACCCGGAATGTTGTCATCTGGCGCGGACTCTCCAGACTCACCGATATCGAACTCGGCGCCGAAATCGGAGCGGCTGGAAATGTGGGTAATTGAAAGCTTCACCGGACGGATGCTGCCTTTCGGGAAGCACTGCCGCAGCACCCCGTTGGTGCTCTCGTTAGTGCCGCGCTGCCAAGGGCTTTGCGGGTCGCAGAAGTAGACCTGGATACCCGCATCGATCTCGAGGCGATCGTGCTGAGCCACTTCGGCTCCCTGGTCCCAGGTCTGCGAGCGAACGCAGTTCTTGGGGTAAGGTGATGACGGTGCGCGTGATCGCGTCGCGCACGGCTTCGGCCCCGTGTCCCGCGAGTGTGCAGGTCCGTTCTTCACGCGCGGAGCTTCGCCATGCCCGCCAATCGGGGAAGGTGCAATAGCATCGTGAAGCGCGTCGTGCGCTTATAGCGCGACAATTTGAATGGAAAGCGCGCGACAATCAGGATGGCGACTCGGTGTCGCGGCAAGGTGATGATTGCCACGATGATTGTCGCGCGCAAGAGTTTTGTTCGATTGTCGCGGAGCGTCAATCTGCGAGTGTTTTTGGTGTCGCGTGCGAGGATGGTCGCCCTGGACCACGCTTCCGCTCGAGCGCGGTGCGCCTGCGATAGCTTTCGACGTCATCTCGACGGGGTGGCGTGGTGAACGAGGCGATCGATGGCGGCGAGCGTCATAGCAGGATCCGGGAAGCCCCTGTTCCACTCTCCAAACGGCTGATTGGCGGTGATCAGCATGGAACGCCGCTCGTAGCGAGCGCTGATGAGCTCGAACAGCACGCTGGTCTCGGCTGCTCCTTGGGTGACGTAGACAAGATCATCGCAGATCAGGAGGTCGAAGCGATGGAGCGGTTAATGGCGGCGTCCCGGCTGGCATGTTCGAATATTCGCTCGTTCCTTGATCATTCCGGCGCGTCTGAAGCGCGAATTGTGACCAGCTATGACCAGCTCAGGTATTACAAATGGAAGAGCAGTTCGCCCTTTCCCGACCGGAGTCACTAAAGCGACGTCCTCAGCACGTCCACTAACACAGGGTGCTGCTCCGTGTCGTTTATGACAACAGCGCACGACTTGTCAGGTTCAAACCACCAGTGTTTCTTCAGAATACCTCTTAGGCAAGCAATGCCCAGTTCAGATAAACATAATCAACGCTGGCACGAGGATTGCTCTTCAGAGAGAGAATGGGAAAAGCCCAATGCCCCGGCGGCAAAGAAGATTGTCTCGTTAGCATTGATCGCTATTTTGGGGTGACGCTTGCCTACTCTAAAGCGATGGCAATGGTCGCCTCAAATACGTTCGACGCTCCGATTGTGCCGCTATGTCAATTTCTGTTGCTAGTCGAGCTAGGAGAACTGCGATGAGACTGCTCATACTCACAGGCTGTCCGGATTGCTTAGGTGAAAATGATGTACCCATCGGTGACGCGTTCCGTCGTTACGGCTGGGAAGTGATTTTCGGCGAGATCACGGCTATCGGGTCAGAAGACTATCGTTATTTTACACGCGGAGTCTTGGTGTCGCCAACCGGAGAGCCACACCAGCTTGGCTCCGCAGCGCAGGGGACGAGGGGTGTATATTTCATCGACGAATGCCAACTGGTCTTGCTCAACGACGGGGCGCCGTCTAGCATCTCCGGTGATGTATGGCAAATGCTGTGGCTGGCCTCGCAACATACCCCCTTCGTCAACAGCATTGAGGGTACGTTATTTCTAGAAACAAAGCATGCATTGGGTCTCGTCGTGCCGAAAGAGCATAGAGCATTTGCATATGCATCGAATGAGTTCTCTCTACTTTGGGAACGCTATCGGCAGAGCGCCGATCTCTGGTGGGTCGCGAAGCCGCCAAACGCCTATTGCGGACAAAACGTCTTCTTGCTGCCTCCCAAAGGACCAAATGTTCGAGCGATCCTCCAATGCCTCACTGGAAATGCTGACGCGCAGAGCAAATTCGGTGGTCTCACCGAACGCGAATCTCTTGTGAAACGGCACAAGTACCAGTACGGCCTGAATGGTTTTAAGGCTCAATACGCTGTTCTTGAGCACTTCATCTCCGAAGTGGGACAGGGCGAAAAGCGGGTCATCGTTGCCTGCGGGCGGGCAGTTGCTTGGCACGGCCGGAAAGCGTCGCCGGATGATCACAGATCTAATATCGCGCAAGGAGGAAAGCCAATTCCAGTCGAGTTGCATTCCACCGAGGTTGAACTCGCCGAGTTGGTCGGTCGGAAGCTGATGGACTATGGAATCAATTTCGTTGGGCTCGATATGGCTTACCCTTACATAATAGACCTTAATCTTACGAGTCCGGGAGGGCTATATGATGCGACGCTGGCCTCGGGGCTAGATCAATCGGATCAGGTAGCAAAGCTCATGATGGGCCACTTTCAGAAGCCATAGTAGCTTATGACTGCCCGCTCAGCTCTAAAATGGAGGCGATCGTGTACAGGTACGCGATGGCGGTACTGCGGCCCGCAGCCCGGCCTCAATCAGTCGGACTGGGGCCTGCCCCCGCGCAAGTCGACAGGCGGAGTTGGGGGGCCGGGTGTCGACAACTCGGAACTCTTACCGAGGCCATTCTAGCCCCTCACTGCGATCTTAGCGGATCTGGTGCCCGGACTATTTCTCATCTTCGGGCCAGCGCCGCCGCCACGCCGTGTCCACCACCACAACCCGTCGACTTGCGGACTGCGGCTATCACTATCCATAACGACAGTTCTCAACAACACGCCTCATTCGGCAAGGCGGCCTTGACCGGCTTTCAACGAGCCACAAATTCTCGCCCGCCCGTGACGTCCAGCGCGATGTCGGTGGGCGTGACAGCCCGCGCCACATGACGGTATTGCCGGGCGGCGGATCGCTGGCGCGGGCGAGATAACCGCCGAGCCGGGCGATGTTGATCAGATAGTGCGAGAGCGCTTTCTGTCTTGCTTTTGGCTTGTCGTTGACAAGGCAATCGAGCACGGCGATTTCAGTCGCAGTCAACGCGAGTCGGGTGCTGTGCCCGGTGCGTGCTTTGCCGGCCCTCGTTCCCCTTGGCCTTGGCTCCGCCAGCTCCGTCACCGGTCGCCGGGCTTTGTTCGACGGCTTCGCAGCTACTATGCCGGATTCAGACTTCTCTGGATCGTGCATCAGCGGCTACGGCTCCTCGCCTTGCCGCCGCGGACTAGGCTGCTCAGTGAGCATCTGGCCGACGGAGAGAGCTCCCAGTTCCCGTACAAGAAGCTTCTGCACATGCCAGGGTCTGCAAGCACGCCGAAACGACTGGGCGCTCGCGATATCGCACCCCTTCGTGTTGCCTTCCGCTCAGTTGAAAGCGTCGGCTCTCGGGAAAACATTGTTTCGCGGCTCAATGGCTGGCCTATGCACTCCCCTGCCGACGCTTCGCCGACACCCTCACGGATGCCTGCGCACGGCTGGGGGAATGGCTACTCCTTCATGGTAGTGGAGTTCCACCACCTACTCCTTGCCGGTCTCCCGGCGCACCAACTTCAATGCTAGGGTGAAGACAGACGAATGCCAAGTAGTTGCGCGCCAGCTTTGGTATCGGATTGCGATGTGAACCGCCCCGGGTTTGCCGGAGGCTCCAACTCCTGAGAGGATGGAGCCATGACGAGCAAGACGACGAACAAGTTTTCACCCGAGGTCCGGACCCGAGCGGTTTGGATGGTTCTGGATCACGCCGGCGAGCACCCGTCGCGCTGGGCGGCAGTGACGTCAATCGCGGCCAAGATCGGCTGCACGCCGCAGACGCTGCATGACTGGGTCAAGAAGGCCGAGGTCGGTAGCGGGCAGCGGGCCGGCGTTCCGACCGACACGGCCGAGAAGCTGAAGGCGCTCGAACGGGAGAACCGCGAGCTTCGGCAGGCCAACGAGATCCTGCGCAAGGCAAGCGCCTATTTTGCGATGGCGGAGCTCGACCGCCGGTTCAAGCCATGATCGCCTTCATCGACGATCATCGTGGGGCGCATGGGGTCGAGCCGATCTGCAAGGTCTTGCCGATCGCCCCCTCGACCTACCACGCCCATGTGACCAAGTGGCGCGATCCCGCCAAGCTGTCGGCGCGCGCCAAGCAGGACGCCGCGCTGAAGATCGAGGTTCGGCGCGTCTTCGATCAAAACTTCTCCGTCTACGCGTGCGCAAGGTCTGGCGCCAGCTCAAGCGCGAAGGCTTCGATGTTGCCCGTTGCACGGTGTCGCGACTGATGCGTGACATGGGTTTGCAAGGGGTCATCCGCGGCAGATCCGTCAAGACTACGATCAGCGACAAGGCCGCGCCATGCCCGCTGGATCACGTCAACCGCCAGTTCAAGGCACCAAGGCCGAACGTTCTCTGGCTCTCCGACTTCACCTATGTCGCGACCTGGACCGGCTTTGTCTACGTCGCCTTTGTGATCGACGCCTATGCCCGCAGGATCGTGGGCTGGCGAGCCTCGCGCACGGCGCATGCAGGTTTCGTGCTCGATGCGCTGGAGCAGGCACTGCATGATCGACGGCCGGTCCATCGCGGCGGGCTCGTGCATCCTAGCGACAGGGGCGGCCAATACGTCTCAAATACACCGAGCGCCTGGCCGAAGCCGGCATGGAGCCCTCTGTCGGGAGCGTCGGAGATTCCTATGACAACGCTCTCGCCGAAACCATCAACGGTCTCTACAAGGCTGAGGTGATCCATCGGCGCGGGCCATGGCGCAGCTTCGAGGCCGTCGAGTTCGCGACCCTAGAATGGGTGGATTGGTTCAACAACCGACGGCTCCTGGAGCCCCATCGGCAACATCCCGCCGGCCGAAGCCGAACAACGCTACTACGCCATGCTGGAACAACCCGCCATGGCGGCATAACTTAAACCAAATGGCCTCCGGCAAACCCGGGGCGGTTCAATGCGTCTGAAGTCCATTGGTCAGCTGAAGCGCTTCGATGCTCCATCGCACGGGCGCTTGTTGAAACAGAACGGTTGCTTCTTGTTGCTGCTGGTTGGGAGGACCGGCTCCCGGCCTTAGACGGCTCCGGCAGGAACATTGGAGCGCCGAGATCACGAGCCTGGATGGGTCGCATCAGGAGAATTGGGACCCAATCTCATCGATAGCGACTCTGATCTTGGTGCTCAGTCCTCCGATAGAAAGGCCAATGGCGTGATCTTCACTCCCTTTTAGCCCCATAGCTGGCGTGCTGGTGCGCTCCAATCATTTGCACTGTCGATCAGGGCATCGAACGCGGCGACCTGCATGCCCAGTGGTCGTGGTTCGGTATGCTGCCCTTCTGCCATTCTATTCGCCACTCGACAACAGGGAGCCGTTCTTTTTGGCGCTGCGCAAAAGGGCAAGGAATGCCCCAAAAGATGCAACCAGAAGGCCGGCATTGATGGCTAGCGCATCCAGCATCAGGTCAATGCGGAAGGTGTTCTCGATCAGCAGCGCCCGCATGCCCTCAAAAACGTAAGTCGGCGGCAGCGCCCAGGCGACATATTGCAGCCAGATCGGCAGTACGCTGACGGGATAGTAGACGCACGCGAGCGGCATAATCGCGAACATCAAGGTCCAGACGATGCTCTCGGCGCCAAGGCCGTTCCGCAACACCAGCCCCGAGACGAAGATGCCCACGGCCCAGCTGGTGAAGATCAGATTGCAGAAGAACGCGATCAGCGGCAGGCCGAGTCCGTAGACGTTGAAGTGAAACAGGAACAGCGCGAGCAGCGTCATCGGGAGGACGCCGATCGCGAGCCGGATCAGGCTCATGATCATCAGCGACAGCAGAAGCTCGATCGGCTTGAGCGGGCTCATCATGAGATTGCCGATATTGCGCGCCCACATCTCCTCCAGAAACGAGATGGCGAAGCCGAGCTGTCCACGGAACAAGATGTCCCAGAGGATGACGGCGCCGATCAGGGTGCCGCCGGCGCTCGCGAAGAAATTGGCGTTCTGCGCGATGTAGAGCTGCAGGAAGCCCCAGGTGATCACCTGCAGCGCCGGCCAATACAGCAGCTCGAGCAGCCGCGGCCAGGACGACATCAGCAAATACCAATAGCGCAGGATCATCGCGCCGATGCGCTTGACCGAGATGCCGCGATCGAGGGAAAGCTCGATCATTGCGACACCGCAACGGCTGAAACATAGGGGCCCCCTCATCGCGCCTCGTCCTTCGCACCGTTCGCGCGGCCGCGCGCGACATCCAGGAATACTTCCTCCAGCGTGGTGCGGTTGTAGCGGGCCATGATCGCCTCCGGCGTGTCGTCGTCCTCGATGCGGCCGCGCTTCATGATGATGACGCGGTCGCAGAGCCGCTCGACCTCGAGCATGTTGTGCGAGGCCAGCAGGATGGTGGCCTTGTGGTCCCGCCGGTAACGCTCCAGGTGCGCCCGCACCCAGTCGGCGGTATCGGGATCCAGCGAGGCGGTCGGTTCGTCGAGCAGCAGCAGCTCGGGCAGGTTGATCAGCGCTTTGGCCAGCGCGACACGGGTCTTTTGCCCCGCCGAGAGCTTGCCATTGGCGCGGTCGATGAACTGGGTAAGATCGAGCTCGTCGGCCAGTTTTGCGATGCGGCCCGGCAGGTTCTTGACCGCATAAAGCTTGCCGAAGATGGTGAGATTCTGCCGCACCGTGAGCCGCATCGGCATGTCGACATAGGGACTCTCGAAGTTCATACGCCCCAGTACCGCAGCGCTCTCCTCGGGCATCCGATGTCCGAGGACCTGCACACGGCCGGAGGTCGGCAGCCCCAAGCCCATGATCATCGCGATGGTTGTGGTCTTGCCGGCGCCGTTGCCGCCCAGAAGCCCGGTGATGCTGCCGCGCGGAAGCGAAAAGGAGATGCCGTCGACCGCGCGAGTCTGCTTGTAGATCTTGAAGAGGTGGTCGACTTCGATCGCTGCGGACGTGGGACCGTCCGCCATCAGGGAAACCTTGTCATTGCGGGTCATGCGGGCCATTCTTGCTTACCCCTGGACGGACAATTGCTCGATGAGCAATTGAGTGCCTCTCTGGATGTGAGCCCTCGCTGAGATGGCACAGTTGCTCGGAGACGGTACGATCGGTGTGTCCCTCTCGGCCAACCCGCGACAGCCGAACCAAACCGACTTTTTCATCGAGGATCGGTGGGGCGTCCAGCGTTCCCAAGTTGGCAACGATTCGCTCTCGGCGTTCTTGGATGATTCTGGTCGCGAAAGACGGTTCACTTCGTGCTCGAACATCAAGGTCTTGATCTCGTCTGGTTTGGCAGATCGCCTGAGAGGCTGCTAGTCGATCAGGGCGCCGTTGCGCGCGCGTGTCCGCTCCCATGAGGCTTTCGGTTCAAAGGTCGTGCGACATCCAGGGAAGATTCGTATGACTTCGCCAGACATATGAATCGAGCTATATAGCACCATTTTGAAATGATTTATTCGACGATCGCGCAGGTTCAACTTCTTCATACGTAATTCGCACCTCGTGAGAATTCACTCCGCCTCAAGAAGGTGCGGGGCGGCCAAGCGTCGGCTCGTTGCTAGTCCTTCATACGCAGCCCCGCGTAGCGGATCGTTTCCAGCAAACAGCGTGCCAGCTGCAAGACCACGCCTTGATCGGCTGCGTACCATCAGATGATACTGAAGATGTGGGAAGCGCAGCGGATCGGCACTTCTTCAAATCGATAGCTGGATCAGATCGTCACGCAGTTCAACGTCACGTTCTAGCCACCAAATGGAAGAAATCGAACAGAACGTGTTGGGTATCCCCTCGCTAACACGTTACGCTCGCCAGCATGCTTCTGGAGCCGCCCCATCAGTTGATATTTGGTAGCCATGAGCAGGTAGCTATTCCGATGCTTATCGCGCCTTTCGCCAGCCCGAACTGGTGCCTACCGATCCGCGCCTTCGCTGTTGCAAACTAGGCGTATCGTTCGTGGGCTTTCGAAGCGCGCATCCGCGAAGGAATGACGTCTGCCGTCCAACTCCTTACAGCAACACACAACTTCCAGGATTCAAAGGCGAAGTGCTGCACCGCGCTGAGATCGTCAACAGTGGAACCAGGCGCTTGTTGCTCCAGAGCTCTAGCGCCATATTTCTGAAGGGGTGATCTGCCATTGAATATTTCCTCCGCATCGACCTAGATTTCGGCCTGACGAAGGACGGACAGAACGAAGCGAGCAAGGTTCGCGGAAGGAGGAGATTTCGCAGCCCTGAAGGGCAAGCGGCGGAGACAAAGTATGGCGATTAGACCCGCAACCGCTGTTGCGGCCAGACCAAGATGACATCCGTGCAGGTCGCTTCAAGATAAGTGGTCCGGACAGAGCGCCCATCTTTTTTAGCATGGTTTACGATACGAGGAACGAGCACTTCGTCATCATCTTTCCGAACGTCGCAGTCTGAAGCCCGGCAATTTCAGTTGTCGCGACGCTTGCCTTCCTATCGCGCGCTCGCTAGTCCTTTTGTCACGAGATGAAGTCTCGTTTCAACTTGCCCAAGACTCGCTCTGTTCCCGTTCAAATTTGTGAAGCCTGCATGCAGTAGCCCAGTGAATACGATTAGGAGCGACGGCAATGGCGCGTGTTCTATCGATCTGATAATCACCCGCTCGATAAGAACACTAGCGATAAACGCGAGCATCACGGTGAGGACACGAATGCTCCCCTATACGGCATGCTCAGAGCCCGGAGAGAGAGAGAGAGAGAGAGAGAGAGAGAGCCGGCCCCCAAATCTGAACAGGGCGATAAGTGGAGTTTCTGCCTGACGGCGGGCAAGATTGGTCCGCGAGACAAGAGAGACGATGAGCAGACGAGCACGCCGGAACCACACTCCGGCTCTCAAGGCGAAGGTAGCGCTTGCCGCCGTCAAGAGCGATCGAACACTGGCTCAGTGGCCGAGCAGTTCGGCGTCCAGCCGAATCAGATCAGATCGTGGAAAGCGCAGCTTGAACGCGGCGCGGCCGATATGTTCAGGCCAGGTCACGGTAACGCTAAGCCGTTACCCGCGATCGATGTGAAGTACGCTGCATGCCAAGATCGGGGAGCTGACGCTGGAGAACGATTTCTAAGAATCGGCAGCACCTAGTTTCAGGTCCAAGGGCCGTTTGAGGCTCCGGTCGCAAGTTCATGAAGGTCTTTGCCCGCGGTGAAAAGAACAAACAGCGGCGCGGAGTGATCGCTTAGACGGGAGGCATTGCGGCACGGTTACGAGGGCGGCCATGGTGACAGCCTGGGCGGTTCAATCGCGCTTGGCGGCTCGCCAATGTCTCGACCCCGAACAAGGATGAGGTAGACGACGCCCTCAAGTCCCGGAACTTCTGCAGCTGAAGAGCCGCGGTCACGACCGACGCTCTTCATTGCCACCGCGGGAGGGCCGAAGCGATGTGAAGGGGGCAGCGATTGTGCGCTGCGGTTCAAGGAGAACCACCCTGCTCTATTGGAAATCGGCGAGCGCTGACCTGAGTCGCCGTCAGGCCACGACGACCGCTACCGGGGCTGCGTCGAGCCCGCACCTGATCGAGCCGGATACACACGGGGTGGTCATCGACCTTGCCAAAGAGGTGGCACGAGACGCACGGTGTGGCGAGATGACTCGCACGATGCGTTGCGGAACGTGTTCATCGACATAGCCATCGAGAAATGCGCGAGGAGATCGAGCGCTTCGGCCGGATCGCTCCCGAATAATCATACCGCCAAAAGAGTCACTGAGGCTAATTAGGTACAGACCCCTTCTGTAATGGCTCCAATGATGTCAAGCCTCCCTAGTTAATGTCACACCGCCGAGCTCATGCTTCTGTTCGTGGTCAACGCCTGGCCGCACATCATACTGTCAGAGGGAGGAGTGAGCCCATCGCGTGGTTCGTCGGACGGAGAAGATTTTCGCGGTTCAATGTGTGGCTGTTTCTCTGTGACAGATAGAGCAGGTGCTGACTGCTCGCGAAGCGAGAGATCGATACGCCGCGCTTATGGCTCCCGCTGCCGTTTCAACATTGGATACATCACCCGTTTTACGGATCTGCTTCCGAAAACCAGACACATCGCGATGCAACCGGAAGTCGGACGTGCTTTAGCGAGCTGGAAAATCATCATCGCCGCCAGATCAAAAGGATTGGAGTAAGGTATAGCGACTTAGCGAGGATCCGCTCGCAATGAATGTCACGATCAGGTGAGCACCGTCACATGTTTCCTCCGAGACAATCGGGACTGGCCAAGCACCGACAAGCCGCCAGCGACAATGCCTAGGCGAGCGATTCGTGCGCGCAACACACCCCAAGAAGCACTAATCAGTCTCGGCTTAACGAGCGTCTATGCGCGTTTAGTTTTTCTCTCAGAATGCTTGCGGCCGTAGTCGAGTGGCGCGCCACCGCTTGCAAGCCAGACCGTTCCAACCATCGGGATCATGGTTGAGCGTATCGACTCGTTGCAGCACATCAAGGAGACCATCTCAGCCTGATCCCGTCGTTTCCTTGAACAAACCCTTCGGGCTAAGAGCTCATCTTCTTCAGGGCAACTCCGGGACGATCGACTTCAGAGGGTGTTGAAGCCGCATTGCAAACCACCACGCCGAGGACCTTCCCTAAAAAGCGTCTTTCCTGATTGAGAGCCAATGCGAGAACCGTCGCCCGTCTCTTCAAGCTCGCGACTGTGCATGGACGTCAGACTCCCACCTTTTGGGCAAATCGATCCATATATCTGCAGGACCATCCAAAAGTGTATCTTGATCCGGCACATAGATATTGTCCGGCACTCTGAGGCCGTGACCAACGGCGACTCCACTGATTATAAAGGGAAGCTCGATCTGCTTCTGATCTTCAAAGCTGTCCGCGCCAACAATTCGGAGACTTTCCAATTCAAACAGTCGGAATGTGATCAGCGGTTTTGCCGATTCTAACAGATCTTGGGCGCAAGACACTCCCCGCGCGGCCTGTTTTCTTAACTGATTCAGAGCCATGAAAAGGGACGAAAGCTCGTCCAGCTCGGAAGGATTGAAGTGTCGCAAACGCGACGAAATAGGCACTCCATTCTTGTATCGTACTGTCGGCACAAATCGTATCTCGCAATCAAGAAAGCAGGTCTGCGACCGCTTGTTTCACCAGAAGGGCCTGTCCAATATCCTTTAAACCGAAATAACTGCGAGTTGGGCGCGCAAAACAAATCCAGCGGATGCATCCGGTGATACCTTCCTTTAGGAGCCCATGAGGCCCGCTCGCCCTCAGCGGATAATCCCCTTGAGACACAAAGGTGCGATATCCTGGCGGAAACATCTCCGCGTCGGTCGTTGAAATGACGACAGAAGCGCCCGCTCCCAGCGCAAGCGCAATGTCGTCCTCCAAATTGAACTCGTACTCAGGACCTGGGCTAAGCTGAATCTTGTTCGGATAGACTGTGACAATGGCCACATCGTTCTCGGCTGCCGCCCTTCTGATTAACTCCGCGTGGCCCAGATGCAACGCTCCTAAAGTGTGTACTGTGCCGACAGTTTGACCTCTTCTCGCTACGTCCATAATGAAGGTCTTGCCAGCTGAAAGAGACGCTAGATGCATGTTTCCTACTCCGTCTTGTTGATTGCCCGGCGGCCCTGCTGCTCGATCAGACATGACGCATGGCGAGCGCTACCGGCCACATCGACCCCCGCCGCGAATGAGCTCATGAGCGCCTGGAGTCCGGCCACAACGGGGACGCATCCCGCTTCTCCATTTTCCTTCTTTGTGATGAGAGGCGCCCCAGATCGTCATGCGTCCTTTGGCCCAATCACGTCGATCCTTCTCGACCGCGTTTCATTAGCGATGAGAACTCAGCCAGATACTCTGAAGGTTCGGATTTCTGATCTTCCACGTCCTTCAAAGCAGCCTGGAGCCCAGGACATCGGTCTGCAAAGAACGGCGGTTCAAACGTCGTTATCATTGCATCCGAGAAGTCTGTTTTTACAAAGCTTGCCTGGAAAGGTGAAATTCCACTCAAGTTGGTCTTGCAGAGCGAGGATTGATTCATTCGAACGTATGCCGTACGCGCTGCTTCCAGGTTGCTGCCAGTCATTCCTGCGGCAATATATGACTGAACAAGGTTGGCTCCCTCGAAATTGGCACGGTTCAAAGCCATGGACTGAGGAGGATCACCGGTAATCATTGAGCGATATAGGTACGCCTGCGAAAAATCTGAATCATCGATATCGCAGTCCCGCATAAACGCACAGCGCGCACGGAAGCCGCGCAACTGGGCGGACCGCATCGTGCTCTCGAAGATCGAAATGGCTTCCCCTGATGCGCGAGATAGATCAGCTCCATCGAGCTGGCAAGAACGGACTGATACTCCGTTCAACACCGCGCCGACCAGGTTGGCATTGGCGAGGTTTACGGACAGAAGTCGCGCCTCCGATAGATCTGCCTCCTCGAGCTCCGCCCTCGCCAGATTTGAGAGGCTGAAATCCGCAAAGGGGGCGCTCAGCGCTTTGGCCAGAATGCGACCGCTCGCCTTTGAAAGCCTGAGATAGGGAAGATGAGCGTCTTCTAGCACTAGCTGATCGATCGAAGTGGGGCGGACGATTGATAGAAACTCGCCCCTTGACTGCGAGAGCGAGCTGCCGGTCAGATGCGCCTTCGTCATCGTAACTTGGTTTAGCTTGGCAAAATGGAAGGACGAGTAAGGCAGGTAGCATTCATTGATGGTCGATCCTTGCAATTCGGCGCCATCAAAAACAGCCTGGCTCGCGTCACATTGATAGAAGAGGACGCCACTTAGGACTGCGTTGTCGAAACGGGTCCTTCGCATGCTGCACCCGTGGAATAGGCTACCGGTTGCATCGATGAGATTGCGCAAACTTGCATCATCGAAATTACAGACCTGCGCGGCAATAGCATGCATATACGCAAAATCGAGCTTGGCTCCGCGGAAGCTTGCGCGCTCTAATCCGGGGCAAACAAGGTTGGCCTCCGACAGATCGGCCCCATCCAGCTTCGCTCCGTGGAGTTGCGCACGATTGAGGATGCATCGCCGCAACGGAAATCCGGATAGATCGTGACCGGTGAAGTTCTCGGAAGATAGCCGCAGGCCGATGCCGGACTTCTTGACGGCGTCCTCAGTTCGCCTTTCCACCGCAGCCAACGCAGACGCCCGATCACTGTTTCGGCTCCAGTAGCGGACGAAATCACCATCTGCCGAGGACTGGCTTTTCGTCGTTGCACGGATACTTAGCTCCTCATGCACGCCGAAGTGGCTGTTGGTATCAATGGCTTGCGTCATTGTCGACAGTTTCCATTCTCGATGGCGAGCGCACTTTGTTAGTCTCGTTTGGCGCGCGTTTTGCGTGGCCGTCTGTTTCAGGTAGCCGAGGTTTGCCGCGAGCGCCTCGTGGGATTTCTTTCTGCGACTTAAGCATCATCCCTCATCAGGATTTAGCTTACCTGACCGGGCCTCTTGAATTGTGCCATCACGAACCGACACGCACGAAAAGCCTGAGCAAGTTGTAGCAGACGGAGTTGGTCTCCCAGGACCTCACCCTTGGGGTACTTAATCAGTCCGTCGAGCAGTCGAGCGAAAAACGCCGCAACTTCGGCTGACCCCGAGTTCGTGAGCTAACAGTCGGACTCACGATGCACTTCAATAGCAACATCTGTGCCATTCCTCATCTATCGTGATAGACATTGAATCATTGTCTAGAAACGGCGCTCGGCAGAAGCCGTCTGGGCTGGCAACTGACAAGGAGCGCGTCCTGTCACAAACCGGACAATGGTTCACAACGCTCGTTACGGCGGGTCCTCCTTGTTCTCTATCGCTTCGACCACAAGTGCGATGTCACTTTCCGTGACCGTCGAGAGTCGATTGCCTTCAATGCACATAGGCGCATTCTCCAGATGTCCTATTGAGCCACAATTCGCCGCCTGCGTTCCTCAGTTTTCGTTCCGGCGACGCAGGTCCGTTCCGGAATTTCACCGACAACGTCGCGCGAGGTTCCGAGGGCGGAGTTCGGGTCAGAAGTTCACATGCAGGACGTGCAATTGCATTGTAGGCGCCGATAGGCCGTCGCTTTTTTTGAGTCGGCGGTGCCGGATGGGGGCGAGGGGTGATGAGCCTGAAGAAGCGCTCGACCTGGTCGAGGCAGGAAGGATAGGGCGGAAGAGAATGTGCCAGCGCGGACTTCAGGCGAGCCAGCTCCTTGCCGATACAGCGCAACGCTTTCGCGGGTCGCGTCGGGATGGATATCGAGCTCGACGGAGACCTCATGGCCACGCTCGCAGAGTTCGACATGCAACCGCTGCGTCAAGTTGTTGAAGGAATGCGACAAAAGCAGAATGCGCATCCTGAGCCTCAACAGATCCGGGGTAATTGTTCGCCCGATAGCCAGTCGCGATCCTTCCGCCGCCAAAGCTCGTCGCCATCTGCACGAAATGCTGGTCGTCTGCCACAGCCTCGCCGATCTCGGCGGCATCACGGCCGAGCGGATGCACCCGCATCGCCACAAGCACGGCTGCTGCAACCTCGGGCGCCACGATCGCTGCCAGCTTCCCTTCGTTGGCGACGTAGAGCGGATCGAGCCCGAGCAGTTCGCAGGCCGCAACAACACCGGGCTTCACCGGGATCGCCGCCTCCTGAAGTTGGAAGCCGAGGCCGGACTGCTGGGCAATCTCGTTCAGCGTCGCGGCGAGCCCACCGCGGGTCGGATCGCGCATCAAACGGATGCCCTTGCCGCCGGCCGCCAGCATGCTCGCGACGATATCATGCAACGACGCGGAATCCGAGACGATCTCGGTCTCAAAAGCGAGGTTCTGGCGTTTGGACATGATGGCGACGCCATGATCCCCGAGCGTTCCAGAAATCAGGACACGATCGCCGACGCGGGCATTCCCGGCAGAGAGGTCGAGTCCGGCAGGCACGACACCGATCCCGGCGGTCGAGATGAACAGGCCGTCGGCCTTGCCGCGCTCGACGACCTTCGTGTCACCGGTGATGATGTAGACGCCCGCGGCTCGCGCGGCCTCGCCCATGGAATCCGCAATCATCTTCAGGTCGGACAAACGAAGACCTTCCTCGATGATGAAGCTCGCCGGGAGATAGAGGGGCCGCGCGCCGGCCATGGCGATGTCGTTGACCGTGCCATGCACGGCGAGCGAGCCGATATTGCCGCCCGGAAAGAACAGCGGCGAGACCACATAGCCGTCGGTCGTCATCACCATGCGCCCGGCGCCGACATCGAACGCAGACTGGTCGTTGCCGCACGCCAGCCATTCATTGCCGAAGGCCTCGTGGAACAGGCCCGAGATCAGTTGCGACATCGCGCGGCCACCGGATCCGTGGGACAGGTCGACGCAGCCGTTCCTTATGTCGAGCTTGCGCTGATGGGCTTTCATGACGCCCGCCGTTGCTGATGATCGCGGAAGCGGCCGTAGGTCCAGTGTGCCGCACATGCACCCTCGGACGAGACCATGCAGGACCCCATCGGCGCCTCCGGCGTGCACACCGTGCCGAACAGCTTGCAGTCAACCGGCTTCTTCACGCCGCGCAGGATGGCGCCGCATTCACAGGCCGGATTGTCAGCAACCCGAAGCTCGTTCATGTCGAAGCGGACCTCGGCGTCGTATTTGTCGTAGGCCCGCTTCAGCTTGAGCCCGCTATAAGGCACCAGGCCGAGACCGCGCCACTCGAACTGGTCGCGCAGCTCGAAGATGTCGGAGACCTCCTCCTTGGCGCGCAGATTGCCGTCACGGGTCACTGCGCGGCTATACTGGTTCTCCACCTCATGTCGGTGCTCGTTGACCTGCCGCACCAGCATCAAGATCGCCTGCATCATGTCAAGCGGCTCGAAGCCCGCGATCACCACCGGCCTGCCGAATTCTTCGGCAAAGTACTCGTAAGGCTCGGTGCCGATGATGGCCGAGACATGGGCCGGCCCGACGAAGCCGTCGATCTCGACGGGGCCGATATTGCGGATATCGGGGCTTCCCAGGATGTTCTGCATCGCCGGCGGCGTCAGCACATGATTGCAGAACACGCTGACGTTCTTGAGCTGCTTCTTCTGGGCGAGCCGGATCATCACGGCGGTCGGCGGCGTCGTGGTCTCGAAGCCGATGGCGAAGAACACGACCGAGCGGCCGGGAATTTCTTCCGCAACACGGATTGCATCAATCGTGGAATAAACCATACGGACGTCGGCGCCGCGCGCCTTAGCCTTCAGCAGCGAGGCACCCTGCGAGCCCGGCACCCGCATCAGGTCGCCGTAGACGCAAAGGATCACGTCCGGCCGTTCGGCGAGCCGGATTGCCATGTCGATGCGTCCCGCTGGCAAGACGCAGACAGGGCAGCCGGGGCCGTGGATCATCCGCACGTTCTTCGGCAGCATGTCCTCCAGCCCGTAGCGGGAGATTGCATGCGTGTGGCCGCCGCAAAATTCCATAAAACGATAGGATTTTTCCGGATCGGCCTCCGAGCGAATCGCCATCGCCAATCCCACCGCGATCTCCTTGTCGCGAAACTCGTCGGCATATTTCATTGCGCGGCCTCCCGGCTTTCGGCGCCGATTTCACGCAACAGCTCCAGGGTCCGCTGCGCCTCCTGCGCATCTATCTTGGTCAGGGCGTACCCCACATGGATGATCACGTAGTCGCCGACGGCGAGGTTTTCGATCAGCGCCACCGAGATCTCCTTGCTGACACCATCGATCGAGACGACGGCCATGTCGTCGGGCAAGAGCTTTGTGACCTCAGCAGGTATGGCGAGACACATCAGGCGTTTCCCTCCGGGCCTTGCTGCTCGAGGAGTTGGAGCGCGGCGACCCAGGCCTGCCCGAGGCTGAGGCCTCCGTCATTGGACGGCACCTGGCGAGGCAGCAACGGCGAGAGCCCGGCGGCGACGCAGCCGCGCCCGATCTCGTCTGCGAGGATCGCGTTGAGGAAGCAGCCACCGCTCAGGATGACAGTCGTGACGCTGGTCTCCAGTGCCGCGCGCGCGATCCAGTCGATGCAGGCGGCGGCGAAGGTGCCATGGAAGAGCTCGGCCCCATCGACCGGATCGACCGCAAGGCGTGCGAGCAAGGGGAAAAGAGACAGCACGCCACTCTCGATCGTCCAGCCGTCCTCGGCGAGGCGCGGTGTGCGGACACGCGCTTCCAGCTTCATTGCGGCTTCGCCCTCGTAACTCTGCACCGGACAGAGACCAAGCAGCCCCGCCGCCGCGTCAAACAGCCGGCCGGCGCTGGTCGTCGTCGCCACGCCGGGGTGGTCGAGCATAGCGCAGAGACGCGCAGCCTGCGGCTGCATCGCAAAGCGCTTCGCAATCGCGTCGCCGCGCCGCAAGGCATGCAGCACGCTCGCCGCCATGCGCCACGGCTCGCGCGTCGCGCGATCGCCACCCGGCATCTTCATCGGGGCCAGATGTCCGAGTCGCCGGAACCGTGCACCATCGCACGAGAGCAACTCGCCGCCCCAATTGCCACCGTCGCTGCCATAACCGAAGCCGTCGAGCACCAGCGCCAACGCCGGCCCTGCGACGCGATGTTCCGCCATCACGGATGCCGCATGGGCATGGTGATGCTGGACCGCGATCAGCCGCCTCCCGCTGGCTTCGGCGAAACGGGTCGAGGCCATGTTCGGATGCAGGTCGTGGGCGATGACGACTGGGTCGATGTCCAGCGTCGAGAGCAGGTGATCCACGGTCTCCTCGAAAAGCGAATGCCTTCCGCGGTGTCGAGATCGCCAATGTGCTGGGAGACGAAGGCTTCGTTGCCGCGGATGAGGGTGACCGTCGACTTCAGCGCGCCGCCGACCGCAAGCACCGGCGGGACCGACTTCGCGAGCCTAATCGGCTCTGGAATATAGCCGCGTGCGCGGCGGATGAACTGCGCCCGCCCCGCGACTACCGACACGACAGAGTCGTCCGCGCGGGTGACGATATCGCGGTCGTGCGTGACGATCAGGTCGGCGATGCCGGCAAGCCGCCGTTTGGCCTCGTCATTGACGATCACCAGCGGCTCGCCGCCAGGATTGGCGCTGGTTGCCACGATCGCCCAACTTGCGCCGTCCGCTCGCGGATGCCCCGAATTGAGCGCCTTCAGCACCAGATGATGCAGCGGCACGACGGGCAGCATGACCCCGATCCGCGACAGCTCCGGCGCAATCGAGGGCGCGAGCATATCGCGGGATCTCATCAGCACGATTGGCCGCGGCGAGGATTCCAGCAGCGCGAGCGCGACCGCATCGATTTCAGCGATCTCCCCGACCACATCCGCCGCCGACCATGACGGCGAACGGCTTCTGGTTGCGATGCTTCCGGTGGCGCAGACGCCACACGGCCGCATCTTCACGGGCATTGCACAGCAATTGATATCCGCCGAGCCCCTTGATCGCGACGATCCTCCCGTCGGCGATCGCAGTGGCGATCTGTTTGGTACCATGACTGATCCTTGGCCCACATCGCGGGCAGGCAATTGCTTCGGCGTGGAAGCGACGGCTCGCCGGATCGGCATAGTCTGCTGCGCAGGCCGTGCACATCGCGAAGCGCCTCATCGCGGTGGTACCGCGGTCATAGGGCAGCCGCTCGGCGATGGTGTAGCGCGGGCCGCAATGGGTGCAGTTGACGAAAGGATAGAGATGGAAGCGGCTCGCCGGATCAAACAGCTCGCTCAGACACTGCGGACAGGTGGCGGCATCGGCGGCGATCCGGGTCGAGACCTTGCCCTGCTCACTGGCGCGGATGTGGAACTCGTCGCTTTCGGTGATGCCGACCGGTTGCACTGAAATCTCGTCTATCCGAGCAAGTGGCGGTTTTTCCAGCGGGAGCGTATGGACAAAATCGGCGGCGCGGTCGCCCTCGACCTCGATCACCACGCCATCGGGATCATTGGCAACGAAGCCGCCGAGCCGATAGCGCGCGGCGAGGCCGTAGACGTACGGACGAAAGCCCACGCCCTGCACGGCGCCGCGCACATGCAGGCGCAGCCGTCTTCGGTCTCGCGCTATGGCCTCGCCGCTCATGCTCATCCCGACACCGCCATCTCGGTCGGCTTCATCTGTGCAACTCGCTTACGAATCCAAGCATAGAATGCCGCAAAACCCTCACCGGTGCACGCCGACACCGTCAAAACCTCGATCTTCGGACTGACCCGGCGCGCATATTCGATCGTCCTTGCAAGATCGAAGTCGAGTACGGGCGCAAGATCGATCTTGTTGATCAGCATCAGAGAGGAGGCTGCGAACATGTCCGGATATTTCAGTGGCTTGTCCTCGCCTTCCGTGGTCGAGAACACCACGATCTTGCAGGCCTCGCCGAGATCGAACGCCGCGGGACAGACGAGATTACCGACGTTCTCGATGAAGAGGATGCCGCCGTTAAGCCAGGGCAAGCGGTCATAGGCTGCGCCGACCATGGCGGCATCGAGATGGCAGCCCTTGCCGGTATTGACCTGGATCGCCGGCACGCCGGTCGAGCGAATCCGTTCGGCATCGTTGGAGGTCTGTTGATCGCCTTCGATCACGCCGATGGGGAAAGCTGTCCTTCAGCTCGGACACGGCGCGAACCAGAAGCGAGGTTTTTCCGGCGCCGGGGCTCGAGACCAGGTTGAAGACGAGCAGGTCGTCGGTGCGGAAGCGCGCGCGGTTGTCGGCGGCAAGCCGATTGTTCTTGCCGAGAATGTCACGCTCGACTTGGATGATGCGGTCGCTGCTCATGCCGGCGATCTGCTGGCCTGCCGGGTTGGCGCTGCAATCGACCAGTCCGCCATCGCGGGGCGCGTGATCATGATGATGGTGATGGTCGTCGCTGTGCCCATGATGATGCGAATGATCGTACCCATGGGAATGATCATGGGAATGATCATGGGTGTGTTCTGTGGACGCTTTGGCATCGCGGCAACCGCATACCGTGCACATCAGTCGACCTCCAGTTCCCTCACGCGCATGTCTTCGCCGTCGGTCACCTGCAATTGATAGCTGCCGCAGGACGGACACGGCTCATAGCGCTGCTTGATCTCGACGCCTTTGGAGCAGGCCGCGCACCAGGCCGCTCCCGGCGTCTCGACGATCTCGAGCCTTGCTCCTTGCGCAATGGTGCGCGCGGCGACGGCCTCGAAGCAGAACTTCATCGCCTCAGGCGCAGCATGGCTGAGCGCGCCGATCTCCAGGCACACGACGTTCACCCTAGCGAAGGCGCGCTTGCGCGACTCCTCTTGGATAATCTCGACGATTCCCTGGCACAGCGCCATCTCATGCATGGCCGATCTCGCGGAAGCTGAGGCTGAAGCCGACGCACGGATCGAACGAGCCGACGAGCGCGCGGACCGCATCCAGCCCCTGCTGGCCCCCGGCGAGAACGGAGCCCTGGAGGCTACGAACCAACGGCCCGCGGGCATGGAAATTCCACTCCGTCGGCGCCAACAATTCGAAGCGGAGGATGCGGTCTTCATCGTCGAGCTCGACGGCATGATAGAGCCGGCCCCGCGCGCATTCGACGGCACCCGCGCCTCTGCCGGTCCCCAGCCGGTAGCTCTGGAGGACACCGTCCTCGACTGTCCCATCGTCCGCATCGAGGAAGCCGCAGAGCCGCGCCACTTCCGCGATCCGCGCCTTCAGACGCTCGGCGGCCCCGCGCCCGGCGGCAGGATCGGCTCGCGCCTAACCCGCCGCGCCCAGACGCCGGTCTCCGGAATCCGGCCATGGAGATCAGGCGCATCGGAGAATATCGCGCCATCGGCGAGCAGCCGCATGACGATTTCGAGATCGTCGGCTGCCGACAGGAATGACTGTTCGACGACCGGCGGCAACAAGGCATCGCCATCGAAATTCGCAAGATGTACCGCCAGCGCGCTGCCGGCCCCGGGGGTTTGCTCCTCGCTCGCGATCCCGAGCGCGGTGAGCGATGCCCTGATCTTCGCCACCGCCTCGCGGCGCGAGACCGCCTCCCCGCGCTCGGCGATGCTGCCACCCAGAACGGCCGTGGCCTCCATCATGGCACGAACCGCTGCGGCGCCGGCGCCGTCAAGCGTGAGACGGCCAACGCACAGGCCGCGTAACAATTCGGTCAGGCGTTCGGCGACGACAGCGACGACGCGACCGCGCTCGATCTGGAGACCGGCATCCTCGCCCCGCGCCGCCTCGACCGCGGACAGGAAAGCTACCTGATGCGCCATCGAGCACAGGGAGAACAGACGCGGCAGCACCGACGGCAGTGACGAGGCCAGCTTTCCCGCGAACAAGCGCGTCAACGGCGGCCGGCTGCGCGGCCGGATTGCAACGTCGGCGATCGTGCCGCCGGCGAGCCACACCGTGATGTCGATCTCGTTCCGGAAGGCCAGGCTCATCCGCACCGCTCCGTCAGAACACCGCGCAGGAAGTTACCCCGATCGATCGGGCTTGTTGCGGGCTCGCGACGACGGACCGCCTCCTCGCTGTTGGCCGGCAGCATCAGCTCGGCGAAGGTCGCTTCGGCCGTCGCCCGCGCGGCGACCATGTCCGCAAACTGGAACATCGGCGAGAACAGCGAGCAGCTCGCGATCAGGCCCATTTGTCCGACCTCGCTGAGAGTGAATTCGACATCGCCCGCAGGGAAGCGGATTTGCAAGCTCGGGCCCGAAGTATCCCGCGCGATCGCGCCCGCCGGGATCACCACGTTCATGAACCAGGGCGTGACCATGATGCCGATCGTCGTGCCGTTGAACCAGCGGAAACCGACCGCTTCGACGCCGAGCGCGTCGTTGTAGATCGGCAGATCGCGCATCGCGCGCTCGCCGATCTCCCGATAGCTTCCTGCCAAGAGCTCGCCCCACGCTTCGGCGTTGGCGTCGCTGGCAGGAATTTGCGCATCTGCCGTCATGACTGGAGCGCCATGAACTTGGATTTTGGAGAGTCGCAGTTCGGGCAGCACCAGTCTTTCGGCAACGCCGCGAACGGAGTGCCGGGCGCGATCTGTGCCACCCCGTCGCCATCGCTGGGATCATAGACCGTCCAGCAGATGCTGCATTCCAGCCGCGTGACATCAGCGACGTCCTGGCGCACCCCAAAATTCTCGAACCCGCTCATTTGAAATAGGCCTCGATCATCTCCTGAAGCCGCTCAGCCGAGTCCTCGAAATCCTCGTTAGCCGCAATCGCCGCCGTGGGCACGCCGCCGACCTCCAGCGTATCGAGGATGACGGTGTCCATGGCGTTGAAGAACTGCACCGACCAGACATTGCGGATGCCCGTGGAGAGCACCCGGCAGGTACCGTAGCCGCGAGAACGCAGTTGGATCGGCCCGTTCTTGATCGTGTCCTGGAGAAAACTCATGTCGACCGGGCTCATCGGCAGCAGCGTGAAATTGATGATCTGCGAGCGGATGCCCGGCCGCCATGCGAGCGCCCGCTCGCGGATTTCCGCAAGCACCGGCAGCACGTTCATGGCCCCTTCGGGCGCCTGCCCGATCTCGAAATCCGCAGCCGTGAGATCGGCAGCGGCGCGCTTCACGATCTCCGGGATCGGCCCGACCTCGAGATATTCGTGATTGGCGTCGCTCGCGAGCCGCACGCGCCAGATCCCGGCCAGCACAGATTCCTGGATCTGCGCCAACGATCCATCGGGCAGCTCAACCACGGCGGCCGCTTCGCCCTCGCCCATCACGTCGGCAATCAGCTTGCGCTCGAGATCGTTGAGATTGCTAAGCCGAAACAGTTGCGTCGGCATGTCGGCCTTCTGGCTCGCGATCGCTGCGGCCACCTTCGACAACAGCTCGATGGCGTTCGGGCAGATCCTGGCGAGTTCCGCGCTGTCGAGCGTGGCAAGCTTGGCCAAGGCACCGGCCGCGGTCAGGCTGCCGCCCGTCGCGTTCAGGCTCTCATCGCCGATCGGAAACACGTTGATCGGCTGCTCCGCGCCCTCGGGCGCAGTCCAGAAACCCGCTTTCATAGTTCAACACCCTGGCGGTGCTGGGGAACGATGGTTGTCATGACAACGGCGCTCGTGCCGCGCGGACGGTCGATCAGCTTGGTGATGCGGTCGACATAGATTGACCAGTCCTGGATCTTCGCGATCAGCTCGAGTGTCTCGCCGTTGGCGACAAAGATCAGCGTCGGCTGCACGCGCACGCCAAAACGGTGGCCGAGTTCGCTCTCGGCACCGCGGGCGATCACCGCGGCACGCAACCGACCCTTGAATGCCTCGATCAGCTCCGGCAGCACGACCGCGACATCGATCGCCTCCGGAAAACGCGCGGGGTCTCCCGCCGACAGCAACACGGCGATGGCGCGGGCCTGGTCGGTCGTATTCAGAAAACGATCGACCGTCGCAGCATCCACCTCGGGCAAGCCACGCCGCGCCAGATCCTGCCTTCGCTGCTGTAATTTCATCAGACCTCCCCTGACAAGCTTATGATTCTGCTGGGAACAGCGATCAGCAAGGTACGTGCCAAGGACGGTTATCACCTTTCCTGATTTATCTAATTGATTTGAATCATATATTTCCACGACAGGAGATGTATCAATCCCAAGACGGAAAGCTAATTTCCATATCGGATGAAAATGAACTTAGCAGATAGACATTTATCTTCCAGCGAGGTCGCGGGCTCTCGCGGAGCGGGCTGCCGCGCTAATCAAGCCGGAGATGCTCGGGCAGTTGCGGCTCGCGGTCAATGAGGTCGGCGAAGAAGCGATCGCAATCCTCGCCATTGATCGCTGCGCCCAGACCGTCGATCGGGGCACCGATCAGGAGCGCCTCGGCCTGATGCAGAAGCCGAACGGCGGTGTCGATAGAGACCAGCACTCTGGCACCGGCCGGCGGGTTCGAGAGCAGCAGCATCGAAACGCGCCGCTGCTCGCCTCGGAACTCGCACAGCGCCGATATCCCGTCAGTCTCAACGATCGTCATCGGCAAGCCGAGGCACATGGTGGATCTCCGACGGTGCAGCCGGTCAGGCAGGCCGCCCCCTCATCTCATAATGCTGATGATCGATGTCGTTGGCGAGCAGCCGCTCCGATTCTGCCAACGGCGCCGTGCGCGGCATCACCTCGACGCCCCATTCGGCCAGGATCTCGCAACCAAGCTCGAGCGCCGGCGCGATCTGATCGCGAACCGGCTCCGTCAGCGGCCCACCCCAATCCTCGACGTCGAGCGGCTGGCAGCCGATCAATACGAGATGTCGCGGACAACGGCCAAGCAGGTCGGCCGCGCTGATGACCTCCTGGAAGCCGGTCTGGTGCAAGCTCAACTTCTTGGCGCCGGTGAAACGCGGCACCTCGTCGTCACGAACGAGCTTCAACTGCCCGGGCTCGAGCCCATAGTCGATCGCGTCGAACACGATCAAACGATCCGCATCCTCCAGGTAGTTCACGAGGTAGAGCCCCTGCGTGCCGCCGTCGAGAATGGTGACATTGTCGGGCACGGCGTAGCGGCGGTGGAATTCCTCCACCGCGCGCACGCCAAAGCCTTCGTCGGCCCACAGGATGTTGCCGATGCCGAGCACCAGGATGCGGTTTGCTTGCGAAGATGTCGGCATCGGTATCATTCCAGTTTCTCAGTCGCGGAATTGCCGCTCGCCGGAGATCATCGAGGAGATGATGCTCTGGCGCGACATGACGTCCTCACGGACCGCGGCGTAGATGTGCACCATCACGAACACGACCAGCGCCCACATGCCGAGATGATGCCAGGTGTGAACGTCCTGGCTGTTCGGCCAGATGGCGAACACCCAGCCGAACAGCTTGTGCTGCCAACTGTCGATGCCCGCACCTTCCGAATAGAGCGCAAAGCCGGTAACGATCATGAACGCCACGAACAGCGTGAAGCCCGTGAACATCGCCGTCCGCGCCAGCGGGTTATGGCCGACATACATCTTTGGCTCGCGCTCCAGGAACGCATACCAGCGGATTTCATGCAGCACTTCCTTCCAGAAGTGCTTGCGATGCACCGGCAGATAGAAAATCTGCCGGGAATGGTGATTTCCGACGAAGGCCCACAGAATGCGGGCAAGGAAGAACACCGCCAGCACCTGCCCCGCCGCGAAATGGGCAAAGCGGATATAGCCCATCACGAAGTTCGCCGAGGCCTCACCCTCGACCGAGGGCAATGGCGTTCCTATCAGATAACCAGTCACCATCAGCATGATGATCGTGAACGCGTTCACCCAGTGGCAGATCCGCACCGGCGCTTCGTAGACATAGACGGCGGGACGGCCGACCGCATGTTCGCCGGCCGCCTCGGCCGCTATCGCGGAGAGGTCCGGCTCGGCTTCCGCCGGACGTGCAGCTACATCCATCATGGCGTTTCCCCCTGCTTCACCTGATCTTGACGCTGGCCATTTCCTGGCCGTCCGGACTCATGACATGCGTGGAGCAGGCCAGGCACGGATCGAAGGAATGGATCGTCCGCAGGATCTCTAAGGGCTGCTCGGGATTGACCATCGGGGTGTTCATCAGCGAGGCCTCGAATGCACCGATGTTCCCTTGCGGATCGCGCGGTGAGCCGTTCCAGGTGGTCGGCACCACGCACTGGTAGTTGTCGATCTTGGCTTCCTTGATCCTTATCCAGTGCCCCAGCGCGCCGCGCGGCGCCTCGGTGAAGCCAAAACCCTTGGCCTCCTTCGGCCAGCTCTCCGGCTTCCACTTGTCGACGTTCGCGGTCGAGCTGTCGCCGGCCTTGATGTTGGCGACGAGCTTGTCCTGGAAGTAGCGCATTTGTCGTCCGGCCCAGACCGACTCCAGCGCGCGCGCCGCCGTGCGACCGAGCGTCGAGAATAGCGCCGACAGCGGAAGGTCCATATCCTTCAGGAACTTGTCGACAGGATCCTTGAACTCGGCCTTGTTCTGCGCATAGCCCACCACCCAACGCGCCAGCGGGCCGACCTCCATGGCGTGACCCCGCCAGCGCGGCGCCTTGATCCATGAATATTTTCCGCCCTCATCGAGCTGCTCGATCGCGGTCTTGGTGCCTTTCGCATTGGGTCCCAGCACGTAGTTCGGCTCGGTCAGGCCGTCCCAGGGATGCAGTCCCTTGGTTTCGTCGGGATATTTGTACCAGGAGTGAACCACGAACTCCTGGATCTCATCGGGGTTGGCATGATCTACGGGAAGCACCTCCGAAAGATTGCCGTTTATGATGGCGCCCCGCGGCAGCTTCAGGCTTTTGGAGGAGTAGTCGTTGGCGTGTTCCGGCACGTCGCCATAAGAGAGTACGCTCTTGCCGGAAAGACCGCCGCCGTAGAGCCAGTCCTTGTAGAACGAACCGATCGCCGCCACGTCGGCCAGGTAGACCTGCTCGTTGAACTCGATCAGGCGATCGATGATCGACGAGATCAGGTTCAGGCGCTCGATGTTGATGGCACCGACCGCGCCCGTGCCGTCGACGTTGATCGGACAGGGCGCGCCGCCCACGAGCCAGTTCGGATGCGGATTCTTGCCGCCGAAGATGGTGTGGATCTTGACGATCTCCTTCTGGAAATCGAGCGCCTCCAGATAGTGCGCAACCGCCATCAAATTGGCCTCAGGCGGCAGCTTGTACGCCTTGCTGCCCCAATAGCCGTTCTTGAAGGGCCCCAACTGCCCCGACTCGAAGAACTTCTTGAGACGGGTTTGCAGGTCCTTGAAGTAACCCGGCGACGACAGCGGCCAGCTCGAGATCGACTGCGCGAGGGTCGAGGTTGCCCGCGGGTCGGCCGAAAGCGCGGAGACCAAATCGACCCAATCCAGCGCGTGCAGGTGATAGAAGTGAACGACGTGGTCGTGCACCTGCAAGGCAAGCTGCATCAGATTGCGGATCGAATTGGCGTTCTCCGGAATGGTGATCCCGAGCGCGTTCTCGACCGCGCGCACCGAGGTCAGCGCGTGCGTGCCGGTGCAGACGCCGCAGATCCGTTCCGTGAACGCCCAGGCGTCGCGGGGATCGCGGTTCTTCAGGATCACCTCGATCCCGCGCCACATCGTGCCGGTGGAGACTGCGTTTCGGATGACGTTGTCGGCGTCGACATTGACCTCGACCCGCATGTGACCTTCGATACGGGTCACCGGATCGACCACGATGCGCTTGCCGGAATTGTCGAGATTGAAGCCGTTGGGAGTCTGGATACCCATGATCTTCTTACCCTTGGATCTCTTTGGCGCTTAGCTGGTGCGGTGCGCGTCTTTGCGCTTGCCAGCCAACCGCTTCACCGCGGTCACCGCTGCATGCGCGGCGACTGCCGCACCGACGGCTCCGGCCGCCACCATGCCGATCTGGTCGGCGTTCTTCTCGATGCCGAACTGCTTGATGTTAGTGAGACGGTCGTAGAACGAACCCTTGTCCCAGAATCCGTCTTCCGAGCAGCCGATGCAGCCATGGCCCGACTGAATCGGGAAGGAGACGCCGCCATTCCAGCGCACAGTCGAGCAGGCGTTGTAGGTCGTCGGGCCCTTGCAGCCCATCTTGTAGAGACAATAGCCCTTGCGCGCCGCCTCGTCGTCCCACTCCTCGACGAACTGGCCGGCGTCGAAATGCGACCGCCGGTAGCACTTGTCGTGGATGCGCTGCGAGTAAAACATCTTCGGCCGGCCCTGACGGTCGAGCTCGGGCAATTTGCCGAAAGTGGTGATGAAGGTGACAGTGCCAGTCATCACTTCGGCGATCGGGGGGCATCCCGGCACTTTGATAATCGGCTTGTTGGGGATGACCTTGTCGATGGGCGTCGCCTGCGTCGGGTTGGGCTTGGCCGCCTGCACGCACCCCCACGAGGCGCAAGCGCCCCAGGCGATGATTGCCATCGCATCCTCCGCCATCATCTTCAGCTTCTCGACGAACGGCTTGCCGCCGTCGATGCAGAACATGCCGCCTTCGTTCAGCGGCGGATTGCCTTCCACTGCGAGAATATATTGCCCTTTGTGCTTGGCGCGGGTCTCTTCGAGGATCGCCTCCGCCTGGTGGCCTGCGGCCGCCATGATGGTGTCGTCATAGTCGAGCGAGATCATCGAGAGCACGGCATCCTTCACCAGCGGGTGCGCGGAACGAATGAAGCTCTCGGAACAGCAGGTGCATTCGAGGCCGTGCATCCAGATCACCGGCACGCGCGGCTTGGTCTCGAGCGCGTTCGCGATGCGGCTCGCCGCCAGCGGACCGAGGCCGAGACTCGTCGCGGTCAGGCTGCAAAATTTGTGAAAGCTCCGACGGGTGATACCTTGTCGCCTGATCACACTGTAAAACGTTTCCGTCGCCGCGCCCATGAATCCTCTCGCCTCGGCTTTGACTTGTCTATGACGCCAAGGACAGCAAGAAGCAGGCCAAGCACTGGAAGAGGTAAGGAAAGTAGAGTAGAGTGATACCAAATTGTCGCAGATTTGAAATGCTCGAATTGCGGTGCGCGCGCGTGCCGCGACCGAGAAAAGCGGAAACAATTCGATTTCAGGCGACAACGAACTTTCCGCCCCCGCGCGAGAGACCACTCAATGCGCGGTGCACACGATCCAGGGATCGAACGAGCGCGCGACGTGCTGGATGGCAACCGAGCGTGCGCCGGCGTGGCCGAGATCGGTGCCGATCAGCGCCTGCTCCAGCGGGCCGCCGTCATCGGCCGGCTAGAAGGCCAGACTATGCAGCCACTTCCCGGCGAAGATACCCATGGGTTCGGGCAGCTGCGCCCGCGCCGGCAAGACATCGCGTGCCGCAGTGCCGCGCGTCGCTGCGAAACGGTCCCGTGTCTCGTCATGCATGCGCGGCACAGGGCTCGCGAGCGAAATGCGGCATGAAGAAGATGTAGAAGTGTGTGAGATGATCGGCGGCATTCTCCGCCGCATGCGCGAGATTGGTGGCGAGAATCCCGTTCGGCGCGACCTCGGCCGCCATCGCATCGCGAGGAGCGGCAGCCGCGGCGACCGACTGCGAGACCGAGCAGATGCCGCGGATCCGCGGCGCCAGCGCCAGCGCCTCGGGGGCGGACGCCCCTCGATGATGTGCTCGAAGTCGCGATACAGCGGCGCCGTCACCTCCGCGCGCATGCCCCGCCCACTCTCCACATCGAGGCCAACTTCGAGATCGCCCTCGATGCGTTGAGCGACCGATCGTGTTGCGCGTCATGGCATGCGCTTGGCCGTCGGGTGGCCGGGCGGCACGACCACGTGGTCCGCGGTCGACTCAGCCACACCCCTCGCGGCGTCGCCCACTTCGATAGGGCCGCGAGCGCCACGAACCAGGTCTTGGGCATGTCGGTCGGAAGTCCGACGGCAATGCCGGTAAGCTTTGCGGATGTCTCTCTCCACAGTGAAACGCGAAGCGACTTGCTCCTGCGCGAGCTCCCTCGGTACATCTGGCGCGTATGCGCGATGTTGGAAAGACAACCAATCTTACGGATGTGAAAGGTGGCAGTCGGACGGGGGAGCCCGCAACGCGCGAATTGATAAATTTGAACTTGAAGGTCGGGCTTTCTGGCCTCACAGTAGCACGGTTGGCGATAGGCTTTTTGCTGACGTGATGGAGATTCGTTCACGATGTCATGGCGTCCGCGTGACTCAATAGCGGCCACCCACGCCGAAGCCAAACTTATCGCATATAAAATAAGACAGAACTTCCTTCGCTCTGTAAACCGCCACTGCCTCGGCTTCGGAATGTCGTTTTCGCGACACACGAGCGTGCATTGAAACACGGCCGCGTCGGAATCGAACACAACACACATTTTCCGAATACAGAGTGCACATGCAGGGAGGACCAGACCTTGATGATGGAAACGATCGCCTCGATTACGCAGGCGAAGGAGCCTAAGTACTGTTCGCTCGAAACGTCGGCTGGTTCTGCGACGTGATATCCGCGAACAGGAGCAGCATCCCGCAGATGGGCGCTCGCGTCGGGCTGCGTCGCGAGGGCCATCGCCGCAATCCTTCAGTCGAGCTTCGCTGGGATCGCTCCAACCGCGGGCGTATTGTCATCAGCACTAAAGCTGTGATGCCGTGCGACATCCGCGTCGAAGGACTAGCCTTGCATCTCACGTCTCGTCAGGTCGTAGAAACTTACGAGAGACGGCGCTTCACCGCGGATGCCAGACCCACGGTGCGCCTAAATGCCAGGACTGGAGGTAGTGAACTGCAACCAAAGCAAGAGCGAAGACAAAGTGGCGGGCTGGAAAGCCCTCGTTCTCGGCTCCAGACGATGATCCATATTGTGATTGGAACAGATCGCAAGCGCGCAGGCGCTGAGATTTATCAAGCGGGAGAATTACAAGACGTTGCAGACGTTTGACGGAGCGGCATTCGAGCGGGAGCGGGACGCGCTGGCCTCGATTTACGATTGATCAGACATTATATCTTATATTAGCCGGCGTGGCGGCTATCTCTACAATCTCTGGAAGTGCACCAGCAATCCGCGGGGCCTCTGGCGACGAACCACTCTGGAAGAATTCGAGCGCCGCGTTGTGGGAAATTCTGCTCGACATCGGCCAGCTCGGTATCAGCGAGGGCGAAGACTGGCTTCTGAATGCGACGGCCTCGCTGCCCGGGGCTCATGGACGCACGAAACTGAGCCTGCCGGCGCGCCAGCGATGCTGTCACCTTGCGTGAGTTCAACATCGACGCGAAAGCGTTCGCTCGCGATAGCTTCGTGTTGCCGGAAGCCAAGCGACGCTGAATGGGTTGATCTCGATACGGTGGTGCTGTCGAGCTCTTTTGGGCGGGACATGGCGACGACATCTGGCTATGCGCGCACGGTGCGGCTGTGGTGGCGCGGCACGGGGGCAGATCAAGCTCCGGTGATCTTTGACATTGCAGCCGATCTCATGGCAGAGCCCATCGCAATGTCGACCATACCGTTGCGCGAGCGCGGATGTGGTTCGTCGATCAGGTCAGCGCGCGTGCGGAGAGCTTTGCTCTACCGAGCTACACCACCACCGGCGACACGACGTTGCGCCATATCGGGGACGCGTGATTTGGTCACGCGAGATCGGGATGTACCCCGCGTTGTCGCGATTGCTTGTATTGCGGTTGTGGCTCACCAAGCGTCCCACGTTGTTGAGGTTAACGCATTTGTCTTCAGCGCATATAGCTCACAGGTTCAGGCAGACGTGACGAGCACCTCATGCAGCTGTGAGTGTGATGGATCCAACAGGCTCGGATTGTGAAGTCCGAGGCAAGGTCCCGACAGGACAGTACAGCAAGATCGCGATACTTGCGGAAAGAGGGCACGTGCTGCTCACAAACTTCTTACGGCTCCCAGAGACTTCCTGCCGATAAAACTCTCAGATCATTGCGCAGATGCGCAATTTAAGGCGTAGGCGGACTCGAGCGCGAAAGGGGCCTCCGCGAAAAGCGCGCGATCGAAGTCGTCGAGGGTGGTGCTCGCAAATACAGCTGATATGATCGACGGAAACAGTTGCTGTGCAACGGTCCAGCAGCAGCCGTCACCTGTAGCGGGCAAGATCAATCCATGAACAGCACCTCCTCTTCACCAGTCAATTCGATCGCAGCCGAGCTTGGCCGCCTCGATCCCGCATACGCGCCGACACCCCTCCTGAACCTTCCGGCGCTTGCGGAGCGGCTCGGAGTGGCGCAGGTGCTAGCGAAAGACGAGGGCCGCCGCATGCTCGGCAGTTTCAAGTCGCTTGGTGGCACCTATGCAGGGCTGCGCGCGCTCGCCCGGGCCTCGCGCATGCAGTTAGCCGACCTTCTCGCGGCCCGACCTAAGGGGCAGCCGACCCTGGTCTGCGCCAGTGACGGCAATCACGGGCTCGCGGTAGCTGCCGCCGCGCGCTTTGCCGGGGCGCCTGCCCGCGTGTTCCTGCACGAGGGCGTGCCGAACGCGCGCGCGCGCCGCATCGAGAATCAGGGTGCCGAGATCGTATGGGTGCCGGGCACCTACGACAATGCAGTTGATGCGGCCGCAGCCGCGGCCTGCCAAGGCGCCGGCATTCTTGTCGCCGACACGACCGACGATCCGAACGACCCCATCGTTTGCGACGTCATGGCGGGATACGGCGTCACGGCGGCGGAAATCCGCGATGAGGTGGATTTCGCCGGCCTTCGGCGTCCGACACACGTCTTTATACAAGCTGGGGTCGGCGGACTCGCCGCTGCCATCGCCGAGGGCCTCTCGGGCTGGCTGGCATCTCCGGGCTGCATCGTGACGGTCGCGCCGGAAACCGCCGCGTGTCTTGCGCCCGCGCTCGCTGCCGGTCGCCCGATTCGGGTGATGGGCGATCTCCGAACATCCGCGGAGATGCTCTCCTGCGGCCAGGCGAGTGCGGCCGCCGTTGCGGTGCTCAGGCGTCACGGCGCTCGAGCCATCACCGTGCCCGAGGCGGAATTAGTGGATGCTGTCCGCGTACTCTCCGCCCATGATGGCCTTGCCACCACGCCGTCCGGTGCAGCGGGCCTGGCGGGTGCCATGGCTGCCCTCGCAGACCCGAGCCATAGAAGGGATCTCGGACTCGACCGGTTGAGCCGCATTCTCGTCCTCCTCACCGAACGCGCCTGGGAGGACCGAACGTGAGCACCGCAATCTTCGCTCCTAGTTCGAATTGCATCCTCATGTCTGGCACGCTCGACGCTCATCATTGGATCATCGGCGGTCCGTCTCCGGCTCGGGGACCAGCGGCGCGCCCCCGACGGAAACGGGCCCTTCTGCTTTAGGCGGGCGAGTGGCTCTTGTAGTCGGCTTTGAAGCGGCCTGGGCTGCTGGCGGACGAATATCCGCAGAAAGAGGCGCAGCAATGTTCTGCAGAGACTCAACTCTTGAGGCCAGGGCTGCGATTTGATCTAACATCCGTTTCAAATCGGCTTGCTGCGCATCGATGTTGCGGTTGAGCGCTGAAAGCTCCTCGCTCACCTCCTGTTGCCCCGACCGAATCTCCGAAAGGGCCGCCTTGTCTTCAGGTGACAACGCCGGCATTGGGACGACTTCACGTGCCACTAACGCCTCGATCATTCGGTCGATATGGGGCCAGTAAAATGGAACCCCAACGCATAGCCCGATGAAGATGGCGACAAATCCAAAAACCCACGGAAGGCGTCTTGATGACTTCTGCAGGACGGGCGGCAACTCCGAACCGTTCGCTTGATCAATCACATCCATCATTCTTTCTCTCGATCTATATTGGCTCTCGTTGCCGCGGTAGTAGCGATGACGGTCAAGAGCGTCCATGCGAAACTAATTGGCCATGCGCACAAAGATATCGGGAAAGATCATGCCGCTTCAGCGTCCAACACGACTCTGCTCGTGCAACGGATCGATGTTTTTCAGCCCCAACAGGCACTCGGCGCATTAACGCTGCACGCGCAACGAAAAAACGCACGAAACGATCGCGTCCATAGCTCTAAGTACACTCGCGATCGCGCGGGCTCCTCCGCACTGGCGGCAATCTGCCGGGAGCCCGGTGTGGGCAGCACGCGGCGGGCACCAAGATGGCTTTGTGCCGCGGCTGACCGCGTCGATGCCGCCAGTCAACGTACGCTAGTCTTATGATCGCGGTCGAGTAGCTCGGCATTTGGCTTTGCCCTCACAGACCCAGGCAGCCGGCTTTCCCGGCTCTTCCCGGGAGTAACCCGCGCCATTCATTGGATAGATAAAAATGACCTGGGCAGGCAATACCGCGCTCGGCCAAATCGGTTCTGTTTTGTGATCAGCCGCTTTTTCACCCTTGTGGATCCCTGGCGCGACGCGCGCCTCTTTCAAAGCACGCGACCCGGGCATCCGGCCAAAGTGGGTCAAGCGCCATCATAGTGATGGCGACGCTCGAATGCTTCGAACCCTCGCTAGCTTGCGTTTGATTCAACCACAATGCCAGCCTCACTCGCGTCTCACGTGATAGCCCCAACATCAACCGCGGTTCGGACGAACGACCGGCATACCTGCTAAATCGCTTCGAAGTACCGCTGGCGTTCACAGTCGGAGACTCGATGTTGAACGGCTTCCCACTCCCATCGCCGGGAACGGGAGAACGCTTCAACAAACCTTTCGCCAAAAACGTCCATCGCCTTTGGAGATTGTTCAAACCGGGATGTGGCCTCAGATAAGTCTTGGGGAAGCCGTTCGAACGGAGGATGTTTTTCCTCGCTTGCATCACCCACAGTTGGAGCTGCCAACCCAGCATTCTCTTCAATCCCCAGAATACCGGAGCCGATAGCACATGCGAGAGCGAGATAGGGGTTCACATCTGCGCCACTCAATCTGTACTCGAGGCGGTGTGCAGACTTGTCTCCCGGAATGACCCGCACCGCACACGAACGATTGTCAACTCCCCAGCTAGGACAGGTTGGAGCCCAGTAGCCTGGCCGCAGCCTCTTATAGCTGTTCACGTTGGGCGCAGCGAGTACACAAAAGTCGTTCATATATTTCAGCTGTCCGGCGAGGAATTGGCTCATAGTTCTTGAGATGTTGCGGCTTGCCTCGCTTTCGTAAAATGCATTTTGACCATTTGACGACATTGAAATGTGAATATGTCCCGACTGTCCCGGCCAATTCTCGGAAACCTTCGCCATAAACGTTGCCATCATACCCCGCTTCTGAGCCCAGGATTTCAACATCGACTTGAATACGACTGCTCGATCCGAAGCCTCCAGGGCATCACAATGACGAAGCGATGCCTCAATCGCCCCAGGGCCGGTTTCAAAGTGGAGCCCGCTGAGCGGCAATCTAGCATTCTCACAAAGCGCCAGAATTTCTTCGAATAGCTCATTACTGGCAAGTGTGCGCGCTACTGAATAGCCAAAAGGGCCTCTCGTCAGGGGGACCCATTGATTATAAGGCTTTTTCTCAATTGTCTCGGCGCTCTCATTAAACAGCATAAACTCGAACTCAAATCCAGCAGCGCAACTGTATCCGTGGTCAGCAGCTCTTCGTAAGACCTTCCGCAAAACACCACGCGGGCAGATGCTCTCATGGCCACCTGCAAACTCTGCGAGGTAAAGATACCGATCATGACGATTAGACACCGGACGCGCTGTGCCTGACAGAACACGCAGGTTGGCGTCTCCGAAGATCGATGGCGCCTCGTGCCCGAAATTCGCAGGTATCACTCGGTCCGAACAATCCCAGCCGAGCACGGCTTCGGAGAACTTGATTGTCCGGCCTTCGTCCGAGATATCGTCAGCAAATACGTGCTTGCCGCGAAGAATGCCGTCAAAGTCGCATACTCCAATCAATGCCTTACGCGCCTCGTCCGCGCCAGCCACCTGTATTTCGCTTGCCATCACTCCTGACCCTGCGCCGTCAATCCGAATACCTCGTCCATACGCATTGCTCGCAGCTTTCGATAATCCTCATAAAGCTCAGTCAAGTTGTTGCTCACGAGATACACAATACCCGGCGTCGAAGCTAAGTCGGTCGTCGGGACCAGATTTTGACCTATCGGAACAAACGCTATCGAATCTGCGAAGCTGGGCAGCTTGCGGATTGCGTCCAGTCCGGGATAACCGCCAACAACACCGTCGATATCGGAGATGAGTGAGACGCACAATGCGTGCGCAAGGCGCGTGTAAGGCCCGCGTCGTCTCATATGAGCAGTAAAACCGATAGGATCTGCGTAGCGCCACGCCGTCAGTGTTATATGATTGTGACCCAAAGCCATGGTCCGGGCTTTTGCCGACATTGTCCCCTGAAGCCTCGCTCCAAGATCCACCAGAACCGGCCCCTTATGATCGATGATAATTTCGGCATGAGCAGGTCCGTTGACCATCTCAAGCGCCCTTAGCGCCGGCACCAAGTAATCGGACAGCTCTTGAACAACTTCTTCGTCACCTCCCAGCAACTGCTCGAGCGCGCAGACCGATGCCGCGCCCTTGATGGCAACGGTGTCATAAGTCCACACCTCCGTAACGAAGATTTCTCCGTCGATCGAGACAGCGTTTACGGTGTATTGTTTGCCGTTTATCTTCTCCTGACCAAGAACAAAACGATTTATCGCTCCGAGGCAATTGGCCTTGCCGACAATAACATGCACAGCTCTGCGAACATCAGCCTCGGTCGCGCAAAAGAACACGTCCTCCGTACCTGCGCTGTTCAAGGGCTTGATCACGATTTCGTCGTAGCGCTGTTGACGCATCCAACTTATGACGTCCTCCGCATCCTCGGAAACAACTTGTCTGATCGATCGCACTCCTGCAGAGCTCAAAGCGTCAGCCAAGCGCGATTTGTCACGTCTTGCAGCGGACAACGCGGTTCCATTTGAAGGTAGTCCGAGCCGCTCGGACAAGGAATCGGCCACTTCAACTCCTGACTCACAACCCGCTATGATGAATTCCAACTCCCTACCTCGGAGAGCCTTAAAATGAAATTCAACGACCTCCTCCTCAGGCATTCGCTCGTCTGGCTGGATGATTTCATCATAGATGTCGACGTTAAAGTGCGATTGGAAGATTGGTGGGATTCGTGCATTCGACATCGCATGCACGGTCCTAATTCCGTAGCGCTTGAACTCTTCCGGCAGATATCGGCCTGTCGAGTATGCGTCGACAATTACACAATTCCGTTCCTTCATGCCGATCTCCGATACTGCAAGTAGAGGTTAGCCACGGCGACAGCCGTAATGAGAACGTTTCCAACAAACGTATATAAAGAAGGCACGATACGAGTATCGAAATACTGGAAAAGAAACGTAATGACAGGTGCCGTGGACAAGACCATGTTTGCCGTAAATGGCTCTACGCGGCGAATGCCCTCCTGCACAAGGAGCAAGGGAACAATGATCGTCGAGAGTGCAATCACTATGATCGCAAGCCAATGCTGTGAGATCTCTCGTAAGATGGAGGAAGGATCGCTGAGTGCTAGCAGCAAGAGGATTGCTCCATAGAAGCGATGGGCCAGCACTTGTCGACCAGATAATCCACGGTCGAACAGCAGTTTCACAAGGATACTGGTAAGCGAAAGGGACAGCCCAGCTGCGATCGCCAGGAAGATACCAAAGGATGAGCGAGATCCCCATTCGATCCCAGCGTTGCCGCTTGCCGCGATCCAGACCATGTAAACACCAATGGCCGCAATCAGAACGCTCACGGCGATATCTGACTTCGGAGGACGCCCCTGTCTCCTGATCAGTGCGTTCAACCATGCTGTCGCTGTAGGTCCCAATGCGACCATGAACGTGACGACTATAGCTGGCTCGGCGTACCTCAGTCCAATAAACAAACCGACCCAGCTTATCGCGGTAACGCAATTGAGCGACACAAAAGCTAGCATCGACGACTTCGTGACCTTCGCTCCAATGCCTTCGCGGCGAGCCAAAATGTTGAACGTCATACTTACGATACCAAAGGAGAACAGGAGAGTGACCCACACGTTCGCTTGCTGAAAATATGACGCCGCAAAGACTTCACCTGCCGCGCTAACGACAACGTAGAGGGCAATAAAGAGCACTCCTGCGGCGAATTGTCTGCTCGGCCTGTCGAGAGGCTCTTCTTCTTTCAATCCCAAAGGGCCCCATTTCGATCGAAACTTCACGCTACGCCCCTATCACTTCTTAGGCGATACGTGACACACGCCTCTCCAAATGCATTGAAAAGCTGCTTGCTCAGGGAATCAGTTTCGACGTGCCATTCGGGGTGCCACTGCACGCCGATCTGCAGCGTCGGTGCGCCTATTACGGAAGCCGCTTCGATCAGACCGTCGGACGCCCAGGCCTCCGGTTTCAGCGCAGCCCCAAGCCGTTCTATGCCTTGATTGTGCAAGGAGTTAACGTGCGCTTCGATCGCGCCCGCGATAGCAAGGAGAACGCCGTCAGGACATAATTTCACGCTGTGCGCTATATCGTACTGGCGATCCCTCGGCAGCCCCGCCTTCTCAGCGTGCATCTGTCCGCTTTCCAGCCTCCATTCGGACAACGACGGGTGAAGCGTGCCGCCAAAATAGAGGTTAAGCTCCTGAAGCCCACGGCAGATGCCAAGTATCGGCATCCCAAGGGCAACCGCCTTCTCGATTGCGCCCGCGGACAGCCTGTCACGAGGACGGTCCCTCACGCCAGCTTCAACGTCCGCCTGGCCTGTCAGTTTCGGTCTGCGCGAAGCGGACCAACTGAAGATGGCAGGATCGATATTCGATTCATCACCTGTCAAAATCAGACCGTCGAGCCTGCCCATGATCGACAGATCACTGTCGCCTTCCGCATCGTCAGCATCGATCGTTGGCAATATCACGCAAGCCACGCCCGCATAGCGAACGAGGGCTTGAACATATTTCCGCCGCAACCAGTCGCGGTGTACGCCATCGGCCAAAAGGCGGTTTGAGGTCACGCCCACCACGGCCCGGACCGACTCTGTTAGCCGCGATATCAAGCCAACTGCTCCTTCGCCACGGGACTGGCCAGAGACTGCTCATACAAGCATCGATTTCGCTCCTTCAACTGGGCAATTACGCTGGGTTGACCTTGAGGGCCCTTGACGAAGAGCCCTCCCCAGGTTGCGGCAACACTTGCGTAATGAGGATCCTGCATTCGAATTTTCTGAGCTTTGCGCAGGAGCCAGAAAGGAATGCCGGGCGATAGATGGTGCTCAAGGTGGTATTCATCCAGATTCTGACCGACAATTGCTCGCTCGATAAAATTCCCCTTTCTATTCCGGGTCAGGTAGACATTCGTTGTCTCGGTCTCGCACATAGGTGAGTGCTCGGCGAGCTCGATAAACCAGCCGAGAGCTTGAAACGTGGTGAGATAGGGCACGATCCAAAACAGGACTACGACGTGGAGCAGTCCAAGAAGGTATGACCCACCGAATATGAGCGTCCAAAAGAGATAGAAGCCATACTTGTCGATGAGGATTCCCGACCGGCTCTGGTCCTCGACATCCGTGATCGAAAACCGATTGGTCCAAAGGTACTTCAGATACGCGACTGTCGCGCCACCCAGTATCGGCTTCCAGATGATGTTGAAGGCGTACTGCTTAGGCGGCACAACATCGTAAACGCCGCTGGCCAAGAAGAACTTCAAGTCGGGATCCTTCTCCGGATCGCCGAGATTCGGGTGATGCAGGTAGACGTGTGAAATCCGATATGCCCAGTGGCGCTGGAACAAAGGATAGGACGCGAACAAAATGCCCAGCATATAATTCCAGGTCGTGTTGCTCGCGAGGGTGCGGTGAGCCGCATCGTGAGCGATTGTCGTCAATCCACGCTGGTAGGCGCCAATTAACAGAACTGCGAGGGGATATAACCACCATGACACATGAACCGTCGCCAGCACGCAAGCTGCGATCACAGCGTAGTCTTTCGCGATGTAAGCAGCTCCCGTCACGTTGTCAGGCCTCAGCGCGGAGAGCTGCTGGTTGATCTCGCGGCCAAATTGAACCGCCTCAAAACGTGACGACCTCAATTTCCAAGTATCTGCGTGTTTCATGAGAACCCCTTGCTCGATCGGCTTTCAGGTTGTCAGATTGCGGAAAGCGCTTTTTCCAAGTCCTTGATGATGTCGCTAACATCTTCAATGCCGACGCAAAGCCGGATGGAGCCACCAAATATGCCGGCTGCTTCGCGCTTTTCCCGTGGGACGGTGGTGTGGGTCGTAGAGACAGGATGGGTTACCAGCGTGCGGGCGTCCCCCACATTCGACACGTGATACATCAGCTCGACGTTCTGGATGAACTTGCGTCCGGCTTGCTCGTTCTCCACCTCAAACATGATCATCCCCCCGTGCCCATACCCGGTATTAAGTGTCTGATCGATGATTTCTCGGTCAGCTCCCTCAAAGAGGCTCGGGTAGAAGACACGGCACACTTTCGGATGTTCCTTCAGAACGTTGGCTACAATCCTGGCGTTTTCACAGTGCTGCCTCATGCGAAGAGGCAGCGTTTCAAGTCCCTGAATGAGTTGAAAGCTCGCAAAGGGGGCGATGGCCGCGCCAGTATCGCGCAACCACGTCATACGGGCCTTGAGAAGATATTCGCTCTTTCCGAGGTCCTCGAGCTCCGCCAAGGCGTTACGCCAGATGATCCCGCCGTGCGCATCATCCGGACTATTGAACAGTGGGAAGCGAGATCTTCCCTGGTAGTCGAACCCACAGTTGTCGACGATCAGTCCGCCGAGCGTCGTCCCATGACCGCAAATGTATTTCGTGGCAGAGTACGTCGTAATCGCGGCGCCGAGAGCTGACGGCTGGCAAACCAGGGGGGTTGTCGTATTGTCCACAACCAAGGGGACGCCGTGCCTCCTGCCGATCTCCGCCAGCTGCTGGACAGGAAGCGGAATCAGACAGGGATTGGAGATGACCTCCCCGAACAGACATATCGTGCGATCATCAATGGCGCGTTCGAAGGTCTCGGGGTTTCGAGGGTCTGCCGTCCTTACGTTGATACCAAGACGCTTCAACGTGTTGTGGAGCAGATTCCAGGTATTGCCGTATAGATACGGAGAAGCGACGACGTTATCTCCCACCTCACCGCTTGATAAGTTTACGATCGCAAGAAACGTCGCCGCTTGACCTGATGCAACGGCCAGCGAGTCGCTTCCCATGTCGACGGCGGCGTACCTTTTTTCCAGCGCCCGGGTCGTCGGATTGATGATGCGAGTGTATGTGAAACCATCAGCCTTCACGTTATAGACGTCAGCAATATGGCTCAAATTACCGTCGAGCTCATAGGCCGTATTCTGGTAGATCGGCACTGCCACAGCTTTCGTCACCGGATCACGACGGTATCCTGCGTGCAGAACAGCAGTTTCGATCGAATATGAATGCCGCGCGATGCTCGCCATTGGGCGCGATATCTCTGTAGGGCTCTCGCGTGTTTCCTGGGCTGACACTGGTCCCACGGTCAGAGTCTCACCGGAGCGGAAGTATGTGCGAAAGGCACAGCCCAACTGCTCAATCCAATTGGATTGAATCTCGCCAATACAGCCGATCCGAAAACTGCGGGTAGGAAGATGCAGTTTAGAGTAGACGTAGAGGTTATGGGCTGCCAGGTGCCGATATAGGCAGTCAAACGCTACCTGGTCGGAGATGTCAGCTGGCGCGGTGAACGCCACGCAAACCGGCGACTGGAGGTTCGCTGGAAGCAGTGGGGACGCCACTCCTTCCAGCTCTTTTATGACGCTGCCTCTTATCTTCTCATACCTGCGGCGCCTGGCATCAATGCCTTCGATGCTCAGGACCTCCAATGCCTTTGTGACTGCCTGCACGATATGCGTTGGTGGGGTCGATCGCCATTCACCAGTGCGCTCAAGCGAGCGCCATTGATCTCTCACGTCGAGCACAAACGATCTTGGCTCTTGAACTGCATTCTCAAGAAGCTCGCGAGAGGCAATAACGAAAGCCAGCCCTGGCGGACCTTCGACGCACTTGTTGCTCGACGTAACCAAGACGTCTGGCCCGCCTCGGCCTAGGTCGATGTCGACGCCGCCGAAAGAACTCATTGCGTCGACGATAGTCTTTACACCACGCTGCCTTGCTCCTTCTATGATCGCTTCGAGCGGATTCACAATCCCGGTCGTAGTCTCGCAGTGGACCAAGCATACGTGCGTGATACCTGGATCTCGGTTCAAACGCTCGATGACTTCCTCGGGGTCCAACGGTTCGGTGGCTCCCTTGATAAGATTCACCGCTTGGACGCCCCACAGCCGCAGAATTTTGAGAATGCGCTCGCCATAAATGCCGTTTATGCAAACAAGCGGCCGGTCGGTCTGGGCGACAAATGAAGAGAGAGCAGCTTCCATTCCAAAGGAGCCGCCACCCTGGATAGGAACGACCGAATAGCATTCCGCATTGCCCGACACATTGAGCATCAGCTGCCTCATGCGAGCGGTCACTTTCTTGAACTCGCAATCGCGCGATGCGAGGTCGAGTTGCATCTCGGCCTTCACTGCCGACGATAACGACATTGGCCCAGGCGTCAGCAAAGCACGTTGTGTTGTCACACTACCTCCGGTTAGTTGTCTCGTCACACGATCCCCTTATGTAGTGCCCATCGCAGTTCGACAGAGTCACACGATGTGTTTCGCGTGAAGACGACCGAAACCCGAATGAACGAGACCCTTGAGCCTAGTCGCGGATTCCGGAACGATCTGCGTAAAGCCCGCAGATGTCCGGTACCGCACCACGTAGCCGTTCGCAGTTGCCACGAAGCATCAGCTTCCTTCTGGCATTGAGATGCAGGCTTGAGGGCCACCATCTTGCGTCGCTCACAGGCAAGTCAGCCGCTCTACTTACGTGCGAGCGGCGTCTTACGATCCGACGGTGAGCCAAGCGCATCTGTCAGACGCGCGTTGCTATGACCCAGAGACAGGGGAGCTTCACGACAGTCGTCGATGACCGGGCTCGCCTTCCGTGAGCCTAGGATTGGGACATTCGCACTCTATGTTACTCGTTGGGACGGCTTCGGGTGCTGAAGTCTGTCACCGCCCATTTCGACAGGTTACATCTTGACGTAAGGTGCGATTCAAGCCCCTCCGATAGCTTATCGTGCGAAACTTTTCGGACGATGCGGCTGTGTCGCATGTAATCCGAGGCGCCACAGTATGTGCACGATGTCCAAGATGAATCCCATCAAGCTCCAAACTTAAAGACGCGCTCGACGCACAAGGCAGGCAAATGACCGCTGGGGCTTCTTGAAGGAGAGCGCTTGTCGTGACCGCAGGTATAAGAGCCGCCCGACTGCGTCGTTAGGGCCCGCAATATCATATCCACTTCACGCCGACTAAATCCGCAGACCAGACGGCTCTGCCACAAGGCCTGGCGGACCTGGGGCGAACTTAGATCACCTGACTAGTTTCGGAGTCCGTATCCCTCCGGCGGCGCCGGCGGCGGCCGTGTTGTGTAGTTTGAGAGGCGGCCGAGTATTTGATCTTAAGTCTAGCTTTGAGGTCACGTAGCGATAGGGCGCCGAACGTCGGTGGCGACGGAGCTGCGACGAGCAGGTTCGCCATTTGCAGGCTGACGAGACGGTCTGCGGCCTCGCGCGCCGGTACGCGGTGGCTTACAGCCTGCTGTTCACCAGGCCGACAAGCGCACCAGGGGCGACCGGGCGGAGATTTTGTGCCAGCTCTTGTTCCTGTCGAGATCACACCTACGCTGGCTCCGGTATTGATCAGCACGCCGCCACCGGCGTCTTCACAGCTCGCCCATCGCTTCAGGATTTAGTTGAACGCGTCGGCCAGGCCATGGTCGCGGGACAGTTCGGCGAGCTGTTCGCGCATATAGAGCTGTCGCGATGCGGGCAGAGGTCCTTTCGCGCAAACCGGGACATCGGCGCGCTCGCTGTCTGGAGCACGGGCGATCCGTCCAGCAGCCTTCGCCGCGCAAAGGTGATCTGAAACTGGACCAGGTGCCGAACGATCTGAGCACATTTCTGCGCTAGCTCTCGCAGCCGGCGTTGCCTCGCCTCGAGTTGCTGAGTATCGGATCATCGATCAAGCGGAGCGATACCCCCCAATTCGCGACCTCTGCGTCAGGTTCTAAACGCATCCCAATCTTAGAACGAAGTCAGCCGACGATCCGCACTTGAACCGGCACCAGATCGGCGGGCCTTTACCAGCTCGAATTTAGGGCAGAGGAATTGAACTGTTAGGCTACATCGGGCTGAGAGACAGAGCCGTACGACTCAATCAGAAGAAGGTCGGGTGCTCGGCGGCAAGCGGACAAAGTGATCTGGGGCAGCCCCCACAGAGATCCCGCGCGCCCACCGGATTTTTCCTGCTACAAACACTTGTTCCCCAAAAAATCGGTCCTATTTCAGCTGCGCCTGCATTGGCACTCGCCGGCCACGATTGCTAGCAATCGGGAAATCTTCAACTGAAGTAAATGCTTAGGAGATCTGCATGGAATTCCGTCCGCTTCGCGACCGCGTCGTGGTCAAGCGCATTGACGCAGAAGAAAAGACCGCTGGCGGCATCATCATTCCGGACACTGCCAAGGAAAAGCCTTCGCAAGGTGAAGTCATCGCCGTCGGCCCCGGCGGCCGCGACGAGAGCGGCAAGCTGATCCCGATCGACGTCCTGGTCGGCGACCGCGTCCTGTTCGGCAAGTGGTCAGGCACCGAGGTCAAGATCGACGGCCAGGAGCTGTTGATCATGAAAGAGAGCGACATCCTGGGCGTTCTCACCGACGTGTCCGCCAAGAAGAAGGCCGCCTAAACCATCGCTCGCACCGCTCATCCTGAGGAGCGCCTGCTGGGCGTCGCCAAGGGTGAGACCAAGTAAAACATTCAGGAAAACTCACATGTCAGCTAAAGAAGTCAAATTCGGCGTCGATGCACGCGACAAGATGCTGCGCGGCGTCGACATCCTCGCCAACGCGGTGAAGGTCACGCTCGGCCCGAAGGGCCGCAACGTTGTGCTCGACAAGTCGTTCGGCGCACCCCGCATCACCAAGGACGGCGTCACCGTCGCCAAGGAGATCGAGCTCGAGGACAAGTTCGAGAACATGGGCGCGCAGATGGTGCGCGAAGTCGCCTCCAAGTCCGCCGATGCGGCCGGCGACGGCACCACCACCGCAACCGTTCTCGCGGCTGCGATCGTTCGTGAGGGCGCCAAATCGGTTGCCGCCGGCATGAACCCGATGGATCTGAAGCGCGGTATCGACCTCGCGGTCGAAGCCGTCGTTGCGGACCTCGTCAAGAACTCGAAGAAGGTCACCTCGAACGACGAGATCGCCCAGGTCGGCACCATCTCGGCCAACGGTGACGCGGAGATCGGCAAGTTCCTCGCCGACGCCATGAAGAAGGTCGGCAACGAGGGTGTCATCACCGTCGAGGAAGCCAAGTCGCTCGAGACCGAGCTCGACGTCGTCGAGGGCATGCAGTTCGACCGCGGCTACATCTCGCCCTACTTCGTCACCAACGCCGACAAGATGCGCGTTGAGATGGACGACGCCTACATCCTCATCAACGAGAAGAAGCTCTCCTCGCTGAACGAGCTGCTGCCGCTGCTCGAGGCCGTGGTGCAGACCGGCAAGCCGCTGGTCATCGTCGCCGAGGACGTCGAAGGTGAAGCGCTTGCGACGCTGGTCGTGAACCGTCTCCGTGGCGGCCTGAAGGTTGCGGCCGTCAAGGCTCCGGGCTTCGGTGATCGCCGCAAGGCCATGCTGCAGGACATCGCGATCCTGACCGGCGGCCAGGCGATCTCGGAAGATCTCGGCATCAAGCTCGAGAACGTTACGCTCAACATGCTCGGTCGCGCCAAGAAGGTGATGATCGACAAGGAGAACACCACGATCGTCAACGGCGCCGGCAAGAAGGCCGACATCGAGGCGCGCGTGTCCCAGATAAAGGCGCAGATCGAGGAGACCACCTCGGACTACGACCGTGAGAAGCTCCAGGAGCGTCTTGCCAAGCTCGCAGGCGGCGTCGCGGTGATCCGCGTCGGCGGCGCGACCGAGGTCGAGGTGAAGGAGCGCAAGGATCGCGTTGATGACGCGATGCATGCGACCCGCGCCGCGGTCGAGGAAGGCATCGTCCCGGGCGGCGGCGTCGCCCTGCTCCGTGCCTCCGAGCAGCTCAAGGGTCTGCGCACCAAGAACGACGACCAGAAGACCGGCGTCGAGATCGTCCGCAAGGCGCTCTCCGCGCCCGCTCGCCAGATCGCGATCAACGCCGGTGAAGACGGCTCGGTCATCGTCGGCAAGATCCTGGAGAAGGAGCAATACGCCTACGGCTTCGACTCGCAGACCGGCGAGTACGGCAACCTGATCTCCAAGGGCATCATCGACCCGACCAAGGTGGTCCGCACCGCGATTCAGAACGCTGCCTCCGTGGCGGCCCTGCTGATCACCACGGAAGCCATGGTCGCCGAGCTGCCCAAGAAGGGCGGCTCCGGTCCGGCGATGCCGCCGGGCGGCGGCATGGGCGGCATGGGCGGCATGGACTTCTGATCCAACTCTCTCAAAAATGCGATCCCCGGCAGAAAAATGCCGGGGTCATTTCTTGCTCGCGTCTTTTTCAGTTCGTTGTTCTGATCTCGCGCTATGCGCTGCGGAAATGACGATCAGCAGTTGCTAGACGTTCCGCTTGGGGTTTTGCGAGTCTGCTGGTAGGCATGTCACCGGCAGGACGAGCGGGTGATCGTCGTTCTGCACAGTCTTTCCCTGCGGCCTCAACGTCGGCGGCCGGTCAAGGCGAACACCTGAGAACGCCGGTCGCGGTAGCCACCCATTGGCGCTACTGACTTAAATAGCATCGGTTCCGGCGCCTATCCATCGCTGTAAACGGATGCGCGAGCTAGGTGGCCGTCCGTTAAGAAGCCGAATTGAGCGGGGCCCGACAGGGCGCGCGTGCGCCAGAGCTGAATCAGGAACAGGCACAAGAGTTCTCTGAGCCAGGCGAGGATGCGGCGGAAGTTGTGGCCGACGGCTGAGAGGATGACGTTGGCCGCATCGCCGGCGCGGCCTTTGAGGTAGCAGCGGCCGAGGTGGCCATCGGTCTTCAGGTGTCCGATGGCGGAGCGGCGGCGCGGCTCGCGCTTGATGACACCGAAGACGCCGCGCTTCTGGCCAGAGATGAAGATTCGGCGGGGACTTTGTGCGTCGTGGCAGCGGTATCCCTTGTCGACATAGGCCCGCTCGATCGCACAGCCGGTGTGCGCATTCCAGGGATGGTGATCAGGCGTTCCAGACGATGGTGATCACGGATTCCAGATGATGGCGATCACTGGAGACGAACACGACTGACGAGTTTATGTGTGCTGGAAACGGCCTCCTCGTCAAGGCTGGCGGGCTGGTTCGAAGATTGTTCCGGCGGTCCATGGGAGGGCCCCGTGCGCGGCGCGGAGTGCCCCCACGAGCGACGCAGCGACGCGCGCGGGAGGGACCTGTGGGCCGGCGGGACGATCGTGCGCGAGGTGCTCACGGCCTTTTCTTTTCGCCGGCTTGGCGCCGCAGACTGTCGCCCTTGAGTTCGATGCGGTGGGCATTGTGAATGATGCGATCCAAAATCGCATCGCCGAGGGTGGGATCGGCAATGACATCGTGCCATTGCGACACGGGCACCTGACTCGTGATCAACAGCGATCCCTTGTCGTAGCGATCGTCGACGATCTCGAGCAGATCACGGCGCTGCTCGGCGGTGAGCGGTTCGGGTCCCCAGTCATCAAGAATGAGGAGATTGACGCGCTCGAGGGCTGCGATCAGGCGCGCCAGACGGCCTTCGCCGCGCGCCTGCGCGAGATCTGCGAACAGGCGGGGTGCCCGCTTGTAGAGGACGGAAAAGCCATCGCGGCAGGCCTTGTTGCCGAGTGCACAGGCAAGCCAGGACTTGCCGGTGCCGGTTGGGCCGACGATGACCAGGTGGTTGGCATCGCGGATCCATTGGCAGGTGCCGAGGTTCTGGAAGAGCGAACGGTCAAGGCCGCGAGCGGTGCGATAGTCGACGTTCTCGATGGCGGCGGCTTGACGGAGCTTGGCGCTGGTCAAGCGACGCGTGATGCGACGGTTGTCGCGGGCGATGGCCTCGCGATCGACGAGGAGGCCGAGCCAATCGGCATGCGGCATTCCGGCAGCCTCGGGATTATTCTGCAGTTCAGTGAGGCCATCGGCCATGGCGGTGAGGCCGAGGGCGCGCAAGCGATCGACGGTAGGGTGAATGAGCATGCTGATCTCCTGATCAATTGTAGTAACTGCGGCCGCGGATGTTGGCGTGGAAGAGGATGGGTGTCTCGTCGGCGGGCGGAGCGGTCCTGTCGGTGCCGTTCTTGAGGATGGCGGCGACCGATTTGTACGAACGGGCGTTGAGCAGCAGGGCACGGGCGCAGGCGGCGTCGACGCGCTCCTGGCCATAGCGCTTGACTAGCCCGAGAATGCCGATGGCGGAGCGGAAGCCCTGTTCCGGGTGCGGTCGCGACCGCAGGATGACGTCGACCAGGGTGTCGACGTCGGGGCCTACCTTGGCGACTTCGGAACGAATACGCTCATGGGTCCAGTCGCGATAACGACGATGCGAGCTCGGCATATGCTCGGCAATCGTCGTCGGGCGATGCTGCAAGGTGCTGCGTAGATGCGACGCCACCCGCTTGCCGCGCAGGAAAATCTCGACGGTCTTTTGGGTGACGCGGGTCTCGACCTCTTGACGCACGAGGTTGTGAGGGACGCTGTAATAATGCTTGGCGATCTCGATGTGATAATCGAGGTTGACCCGGCAGCGCTTCCACTCGGCATACTGGTACGGTTCATCCGGCAAGGGAGTGAGCGCCGGACGATCGAGTTCTTCGAACAGGTCGCGCCGACTTCGTCCCCAACTCCGGAGAGGTCGGTCGTTCAGCTCGACCAGGAGTGCGTGGATCGCCTCGTTGAGGGCGGCGAGGGAGAAGAATCGGCGGTTGCGCAGACGCGCGAGAATCCATCGTCCGACGATTTGGACCCCGACTTCGACCTTGGCTTTGTCGCGTGGACAATACGGTCGCGCCGGGACGATGACGGTGCGGTAATGGCGGGCGAGATCTGCATACGTCCGGTTGACCATCGGTTCGTGAAAGCAAGCCCGGGTGATGCCGGCCTTGAGATTGTCGCTCACCGTCTGCCGCGCCACGCCGCCGAAATAGGCAAAGGCCCGAGCGTGCGAGGCGATCCAGTCCGGCAAGCTCTGGCTGAAGCTGGCTTCGGCATAGGTGTAGTTCGAGGCGCCGAGCACGGCGACGAAGATCTGCATGCTGCGCACCTCGCCGCTGAGCCCGTCAACCACCTCCATGGTATGGCCGGAATAGTCGACGAACAGCTTCTCGCCGGCGACATGGACCTGGCGCAGGGTCGGCTTGAGGCGGCCGGTCCACTCCTTGTAGCGTTCGCAGAACCACGCATAGCTGAAGCTGTCGGAGTTTGCGTCGCAATACTCCTCCCACAACAGCATCAGCGTGACGTTCGGGCGCCGCAGCTCGCGATGCAGAGCGCCCAGTCTGGATGCGGACGCTCGTCGCTGGGCTGATCAGAAGGCGGCGGAAACAGGCGGTTGTCGAGCTGGACGTCGTCGTCCAGCTCCGGCGGCAGCGGCCAGGTCAGACCGGCGCGGCGGGGTCGGTTGAGGTACTTGCTGACCGTGCCCTGGGCCAAGCCCAGGCTGCGGGCAACGGCGCGTTGCGACACGCCGACGCTGTAGTGCAGGCGTAGAACTTCACGGATGTGGCGCATGGACAGTCTCTCGGTCGGCATCTCGATCCTCTGCGGTTAGGCAAAAGACCAAGCTACCCGGGTTGCAGACTGTCAGCCGCGCGCGCCTCCTGCCCCGATCGCGATCGCTGGAAATAGCGATCACGATCCGCTGGAAACGGTGATCACGATGCTCTGGAATGGGTGATCACGATGGCCTGGAATCCGTGATCACGATCGGCTGGAACACGCAGCCGGTGAGCGTCTCGGTGCGGTCGATGACAGCCCGCAAGGTGTGACCGTCGTACGGGTTATCGGGCAGCGCCCTGGCGTGCAGCATGAACAGGCCACCGGGAGCACGGCGGTTGTTGGTGACGATAGAGGCTTTGACACCGAACTCGTAAGGGCGGCTGCTTTGCCCTTGCCGATGCACTCCACCTCCGGGGCGTGGAAGGGATAGAGCTACCAGCCGCGCTGGCGCTGCTGCTGCGAGCGGATCTGCAAGGCCCGGCCAAGCGGGAGGGCGAAGGCGTTCTCGAGCACGGTCTGACCTTCGAGCTTGCGGCGGATATCGCGGATGATCCGGCCCAGCCGGCTGCGCAGAATGCGCAACTGCCGCTGATGCCGCTTGAATTGCTTGGCATGGGCGTAGCGCCCCGCCATCATTGCCGCGGTCTTGGCAATGCGAAGATAGGACTGCCGCAGCCTGACCGCGTGCTTCCTCGCCAGTCGGTTGAGCCCCTTGATGGCCGCGTGCAGCAGCTTGGCATCGGTCGGGAAGGTGATGGCCTTCGGCTGCACGGTGGTATCGACCGTGACCCGCTTGAGGTCCTGGCTGCGTAACGCACCGGCCTCGTGCGCCACCCGCAAGCTCTCGGCCAGCAACGGCTCCAGCTGTCGCCCAGCCGCTTGCGCCAATAGCTCAGGTCCGAGCGCTCGTGCGGGAACGCGTGCTGAAAGAACTCTTCGCTGGTGAAGTACTGGAAATACGGGTCGTGGACCCAACGCTCGCACCCCCCCCTCATCGGCAGCCCGTAAGTGTGCTTGAGCAGGAGTAGCCCGATCATGAAGCGGGTCGCGATTCCCGGCCGGCCGTTCTCGCTATAGAGCGGCGCGATCTCGCCGTCGATCCACTCCCAATCGACCTTGCCGGCAAGCTGAACCAGCTCGTGCTTCATATTAATGAGTGGTCCAGCCTGGCCCGGAACAGATCGCCCGATCCCGTCGTCCTGTGCTTCTTCGGTCGCATCGCCACCTCCGATGCGACGACGGAATCATGACTGGCCATTCGACGGAATCCTGAAAATGAAATTGCAAGGTCCCGATGCCCCAAGCATCAAAACCCTGCAATCGCAAAGCAGTCCACAAAGACAAATGCGATTCTGGCTCAATCCCTTAGCCGCTCTTCACGGACGAGTAGGTGGTGGTCCCCGGCAAGAGCGATCCTCATCTCTCCTAATTTGGGCCGATCTGTTGCACCGTTCACAATCAGAAGAAGAACATCGCCAACTCAATCGAGACGGAAAATCTTTCGCCCAACCGCTACAATTTCCCGGTCGGTCGGAGGATTACTTGTCTCGACGTGCAGAGTGAGATCCGGCCTGTTCACTCTCAGGAAGTTCATCAGCTCGGTCTTCTCGGTTCCCGGTCCGATGATCAGCAGATCAGTGCAGCTACTCAGGGCCCGACCTACCCTGACGACAAACGTCGGATCATCATTCACGTCGGCAGAGCCAGTATGCGCTTTGCAATCAAGACGCTGGGGCGCCAAATGCGCGCGTACGGCCGTCGCGCTGACGCCCGTTAAACCTATGGAGAATATCTTAGCAATGAGGTGGTCGATCCACACGACCGCGTGCGAATGAATCTGAGTTGTCATGTTGCTCATGAATGGATTCCATTGCATTTCGTAATTCACCTCTCCGTCGGAGCGCAAGCCCGCAGGCAACTTTCCTGCGGCTGACGATGCCAATCATGGCTCAAGTGATCAGCGTAAACCGACTCGCTACGTTGATGTAACCGAGAACAGATCGCGTTAATTGAGCGCTGTGCAGCTGGAAAGTGTCCACAACTTCATGCCGCGCGCCGCCTTCTTGACGATCGAAGGCTTGTGCATTCTCCGCTGCATGTCGCCCACTGCTCCGAGATGGATTTAACGCACCATTACGAATGCTCGAGCGCAACGAAGGAGAGCTCTTGTGGCTGTGAGAGTTCTAGATATTCAGGTTTGCGAAGCCGAAGCCACCCCGCCGGACGTGGGGATGGCTGGAGTGAAGCCATAGAGCACAACGACATCCCGCAGTGGTGGGTCATGACATACACGGATGCGGCCTGGTCACTGATCTCTCCGACCAAACGCGCTGATGCTGACAGGCCGCCATTTGCACTGGCGACCTTAGCGAACTCACTCGTCAACCGCACTCAATCCACAAGCCGCCTGGATGCATAGGTGTATTCGAGTGCAGCCGGCACGCGTATCCCGTGAGATTGGCGGCCGCGCTATGTCCGCCGTCGATATTCTCATAGCAGTAATAGGGCTGGCCGAGCGCAGCAAGCCTAGCGGCGGCCGTGGGCCGCATGCACGCGGTCGCCCTTGGTGGAAGTGAGAATGAAGGTGTCTGGGTAGGTCTTGCCCGGGACAAGCTTCTGATAGGGTGAGTAGGCCTCGATCCACCCGCGCTGCTCGGGATGGCGGGATCGCCATATTCGCCGATGTAGGAGGAGCCTGCGCCCAACTTGGTGAACCGAAACATGTCGAACAGCGCCACCTGCACGATCGCTGCGTTGAAGCGGTCTCGGCGCTGAGTAGTCGCGGTGCCCACCAGCAGATCTCCCTGGCTGCCGCCGACCACGCCCAATCGACGCGGAGAGGTGACCTTCCGGCGGATTAGGTCCTCCGCAAAGGCGATGAAATCATCCCATGTCCGCTGCTTCGTTGCCGCTTGGGCCGCCTCGTGCCATCGCGGCCCAAACTCGCCGCCGCTCCGCAGGTTCGCGACGACATATGCATTGCCCTGCTCGGGCCAGGGCCGCCCCATCGCTCCCGCAAAGGAGGGCAGGAGCGAGGCGTGGAATCCGCCATAACCATTGAGAAGAGTTGGGATCTCCGCTCCGAACCTCGCGTTCTTGGGACGCACCAGAAAGTAGGGAATCCGGGTCCCGTCGAGCGAAGTGGCCTCGAACTGCTCCGCGACATGCCTGAACGGGTTGAACTTCGGAGGTGTCGTCCTCAGTATTTCAAGCCCTTCGCTCGCCGCGTCGAAGTACCAAAGGGGCGTCGGCTCCAAATAGTTGGCCCGCCAAGTGCCCTGGTCGTACCTTGCTCTGAACATTGTCAGGGCTCGCCATCAACAAGTTCTTGGTGACCGGGAACCCGCTGAGCGCTCGCCGAGGCTCGGGCTGGAAGACGAGCGATGGCATCCCGCGCAGCGGATCTTTGTTCCATTTGCCCAAGCCATACGAGATCATCGAGCCGGCCGCAAAGCGGGTGCTGCCGGACAGTATCCAGTCTTCATCGAGCGTCACGAGCAGGCGGCCGCTGACGATGCCGCTGATGTTTGCTTTCTTTGGCAGGTTTAGCTTGATCGGTGCGTTGGGCCCAAAGAGCACATACTCCTGCTCGACGAAGCTTATGGCGCGCATGGCGCCGGCCGCATGAACTTTGCCTTTATTATCCTGCAGCACGAAGGGCGCCGCCACGGCATCGGTCGGCTCCCCACGGAAGACCTCGCGCGCTCGAACGAGCGGCTGAGCGCGCTTGAGCTCCTTCAAGACGAAAGGGTAGCCAACCTGCGTCAGGGTCCCTTCTCCCCAATCTCGTGCGATGAGCACCGCGTTGCGGTCGACCCAGCTGACGGCCTGCTTTCCCTCCGAAAGAGCGAAACCGGTCGTGACGAAGGCGTTGGTGTCCAGGTCGAACTCTCGTCAAAAACCTCAGGGCAACGTCTCTTGGTTGTTCATTAAGAGCGGCCACCATGGTGGTTCGCTACTCACCGACCTCCGATCGATGCGGCGTGCCAGGGAGAGGTTGGTCTTACCGGCCGGCAACAGCGGTCGTGATCTCCCGAGTCTCTGGTGGTCCGACGCTGACAGGGCGCCAAGGTCGACAAGCGTTCATAATCAAAGGTCTCGAGCATGGCGCGATTTGCCTTTCGACACGCGCTTGATCTCGGCATCGGTGCGTTGGCGCACGGAAGGATTTCGTTCGCGGCGGCTACAGCCGAAGGCCGAGTGTTCGGCACCTGAAATTATCCGGCGGACCGGCAATCTTGCACAGTCTTACTACGAGTTTGTGACGTCAGATTACCTTCGAAGCACTTGAGAACGGCGTCAATAAGGTCAAATCAGCGGCTCGATTTTAAATTTAGCAATCTACGGGTGGGGGCTTGCCCCGTGAAGGCGCTGCGCCGGCGCGCTGCGTAAGCCAGGAGCTTGGACAAATTTGTGCGATCATTTCGTTGAAAGGCCTTGATTCGCACGTAACGTCACATTGTACGATCTTGAAATGAGATCGCGACCTCTGACAAACGAACGTAAGCTACTCCTAGGGTGTGTGGCGATGACATAACGATCTTGTCGTATTTCGAATTTGCGGCGAACGCTCGCCGTAAATGAGCCGGCGGCAACTCTCCCTTGCCGACGGTCGGGCGATGTGTAGCAGCGTCGCTCCTCCCAGACTGACTTCGCCCGGCTTCCAAAATGAGGCCGGGCCTTTTTTTCGTCGGGAAGACCTTAGCACCTTGTCGACGCGCAAGTTTGCCTGGTTTCCCGACGAGCTGATCGAGCAAGTTGCGAGGCGATTCCGGCAAGACAACACGCGTTAAGACGACATCGGCATGCTTATTGTAAATCGTCAACAAATCGCAGCCTTCGGTTCTAGCATACAAAGCAACGCTTCCGCAGCCACCAACGACTTGAACGGTTCCGGCCTGTTTTTCCTGTAGACAGGCCATACTGTGCCTTTGCGCAGGAACACCACTACCACAACGTAACGACTTAAAGAGGATATCGTGATGCGCACACAACGAACGCATTTGTTTTTGCGTCCCAAAGCCAACTGCTGTGCAGTAGTTCTTATTGTGCAACGGCATCTCTGTCCTCGAGTCGGCGGGTTGCGCAAGATCAGCTGCCGACCGACGCGAAGCATCTTGCATGGAAGACGTATTTCGCCTGCGTAGCACCCACACCCCCGGATCGCACCGCCATCACTGCGTGTCTCAGAGCCAAGCAGGCGAGCTTGAGTCATCAATGTCGCGACCTCCATTGGCGATACCGCCAAAGAAACCACGGGACTCGAAGTCTCGTTTGAGTTGTTTGTTTGGATGCGAATGTACACAATGCCTTTCGATACAGTCCTTATCGCCAACAGAGGCGAGATCGCCGCCCGCATCATCAAGACGTTGCGAAAGCTGGGCCTTCGTTCTGCAGTTGTCTACCACGAGGTCGATGCGCGAAGCCCGGCAGTCTCCATGGCCGACACAGCGATTCTTATCAGCGGTCACACGCCGATCGCGGCCTATCTGGACATCGCACAAATCATCGCCGCCGCTCACAAGGCGGGCGCCGGCGCTGTTCATCCAGGTTATGGATTTCTTTCCGAACAGGCTCAATTCGCCACGGCCGTGATAAAGGCCGGCATTGCGTTCATCGGCCCCGCCCCCGAAACTATTGAACTGATGGGCGATAAGATTCGGGCCCGCAACTTCGTCCAGTCGAACGGCTTTCCAGTGGCGCCAGCTGCAATTGAGGAGGACGATCCAGCGACGTTCGTCTCCAGGGCGCGTGCAATTGGAACCCCTTTGCTGGTAAAACCGTCAGGGGGCGCGGGCGGCAAGGGCATGCGGATTGTACGCGACGTCGATGCTCTGGAAGGCGAGATTGAGCAGGCTCGCTCTGAGGGGCAACGGTATTTTGGGGATCACCGGCTTTACGTCGAAAGTTACATTGAGAACCCGCGGCATATCGAAGTGCAGGTACTCGGCGACTCTTTTGGGAACATTGTACATCTGTTTGAGCGGGAGTGCTCGGTGCAACGCCGCTTCCAGAAGATCATCGAGGAAGCGCCCTCGCCAGCCCTGTCGCCAGAACTACGGAAACGCGTCTGCGAGACCGCGGTGGGTATCGCACGCGCCGCGAATTATCAAAACGCAGGAACCGTCGAATTCATTTTCGATGCAGGAGAATTCTACTTTCTCGAGATGAATACGCGCCTACAGGTCGAACATCCCGTGACTGAGATGATCACCGGCATCGATCTTGTCGCCGAACAGGTCTATGCCACCGCGGGCCGAGAACTTGGTTTTGCTCAGTCAGATATCGTTTCGAACGGCCACGCGATCGAACTAAGGCTGTACGCTGAAGCCCCCGAACGAGGCTATGTTCCGACGTCCGGCAAAGTACTTCTTCTCGAGTATCCGAGCGGGGTACGGATTGACAGCGGCATCACGCGGGGTCAGCCAATCACCACTGCGTTTGATCCCATGCTCGCAAAGATCATCGCGCATTCGCCGACGCGCACATTGGCCACCGCCACAGCCAATCACGCGATTCAGGGGGTCATTCTTCTCGGCTGCGAGACAAACGCTAGCTTCCTCGCCCGCATCCTTTCCGACGAGTCGTTTGTCCGCGGACAGTTTCATACAGGATATCTGGAGGAAAACCCGCACATTGCCGCTGGTAACTCTGCTACCGGCCTACCGGCATTCCTCGCATCAGCTGCTCTCCTGACCCGACAAGTCCGCGAATCGGCCGATGCCGTGCCCGCGCTTCACGCTTCGCTGGGCGATTGGAGAAATTGACGTGTATCACTCCGTCGAGGTTGATGGCGTCGACCATCAGTTATGGCTTTCACCCTGCCAATCCGGCTCCTATCATCTTCATTTGCGCGACCAAGTCATTTCCCCGGTCGCGTTCGCTCAATACGGCGAGAATTCAGGTGTCCTGACTGTTGCCGGCGAGACCGAACGGGTCCGCTTCGTCATCGAAGGCGATCTGATTCACGTCCACATCCGTGGCATAATGCGCGTTTTGCGCTACCGCGACCCGTTGCGAACGCTCGCTTGCGTGAACCAAGAGGAAAGTTCGCTCATGACCCGCGCACCGATGCCGGGAGTAGTCGTTACGATCGCGGTTTCGCCTGGTCAACCGGTATCCGCAGGCGCGGCGCTGATGATGATTGAGAGCATGAAGCTGGAGACGATTATTCGCTCGTCACAGGATGGCGTAGTCGATGGAATCCATTTCAAAGAAGGGGAGAGCTTCGAGCGGGATGCTGTGCTGATTACGCTATCGAAAGAAGGGCGCTGAAATGCTACGAATCGCTTCTGGGGCGAATGTCAATTCGCAAGACTTTCGTCAAAACGAGCTCCACAACAGGCGGCTTTCTGACGAGTTGAAGGAGCGGCAACGTGCTGTCCGCTTTCAGCGGCCCGAGCGGGAGCTCGAGCGCCTTCGACGTCAAAATAAGCTGTTTGTACGAGATCGGATCGACGCCTTGCTCGATCCAAAAACTCCGTTCCTCGAGCTTTCAACGCTGGCCGCTAACAAGGCCTATAACGGCGAAGTCCCCGGCGCGGCACAGGTCGTCGGCATCGGGATCGTCGCGGGTCGCGAGGTGATGGTTCATGCAGATGACGCAAGCGTGAAGGGCGGCGCATGGTATCCGTTGTCTGTCAAGAAGATAGTGCGGGCCTTGGACATCGCAATCGAGAATCGTCTGTCAGTGATTCATTTGTGCGACGGCGCCGGAGGATTCCTACCTTTTCAGGCAGAGTTCTTCGCCGATCGCTACTTCGCGGGTCGGATCCTCCGTAACCAATCCATTCTCTCGAAGATGGGAGTACCGCAGGTCGCGATCGCAATGGGTCATTGCACAGCGGGAGCGGCCTACGTCCCGGCGCTTAGCGAATTCAGCATTATGGTCGAGGATACGGGAGCTATATTTCTCGGTGGCCCTCCAGTCGTGAAAGCTGCTACCGGTGAAGACGTATCGGCACAGGAGCTTGGGGGCGCCCACATGCATACGAGCGTGTCGGGCACGAGCGATTATTCCGCGAGCTCCGAGATGCACGCTATTGCGATCGCACGTGATATCGTTGCCCGATTCCATCGGGCCGCGAAGACTCCGATTGATCAAGCCGCCCCGGAGCCCCCTGCCTACGACGCATCGGAACTATACGGCATTATTCCCAAGGACCCTCGAGTGCAGTTCGACATGCGGGAGATCATCGCCCGCTTGGTCGATGGCAGCCGATTTCACGAATACCAGCCGCGTTTTGGCACGTCTCTGCTGTGCGGTTTCGCGCGGCTTCATGGATATCAAATAGGGATTCTTGCAAATAATGGCGTGCTGCTCAGCGAAAGTGCGCTAAAGGGCGCTCACTTCATCCAACTATGCGACAAGAACCGGACGCCCCTGCTCTTCCTGCAGAATACAACGGGCTTCATGGTCGGCCGCGAATACGAGCGCCGTGGCATAACCAAGGATGGCGCCAAGCTGATCATGGCCGTCTCGGGAGCGTCGGTCCCAAAATTCACGGTCGTTTGCAACAGCTCGCACGGAGCAGGTACCTACGCTATGGCGGGACGTGCTTTCGATCCTCGGTTCGTCTTCACCTGGCCGCAGTCTCAGATCTCTGCGATGGGCGCCGAGCAAGCGGCAGGTGTGCTGACCCATGTTAAGGCCAGACAACTGGCCCGTGATGGTGGGCGACTCGCAGAGCAGGAGCTAGCAGCCATTCGAGGTCCCCTTCTCGACGAGTATCGGGAACGATCGAGCGCCTACTATGCAACCTCTGAAATCTGGGACGACGGAATTCTTGATCCAGTCGATACCCGAAGTGCACTCGCGATCGCCCTGAGCGCTTCGCTGAATGCTCCCATCGAAGCGCCCCATTATGGCGTATTCCGAATGTAGCCGGCAGGAGTCGAACGTCCGTGTCAGTGGATTCTACTCTCTAACCGGAGTCCAAATCGACGGATCGTCCTGTCCCCGGCATGAGCCAGATTGGTGTCGCCCCACATTCCGCGCAGAACTCGAATTCGCGACCTTCGTCAAATAGATCAACCCGGGTGGGGCGTTGAATTCGGTGACCACGTTGTCGATCAGGACGACCGCGTTGCGTCGACGCAGGTGGAGCTGGTCGCATAAGCCTGATTGGCCGCGCATCGAACCTCGCGTGGGGACTACGCAAAGTGCGTAACACTCGAGATGATCTGCTCGTTACACTGCTAGCATTGCGTGGTGTAAATGCGAGGTTCCTGCGTGTCGACGCCATCGACATCTGGAGTTCGCGATCGATGCAAGCGCGGTCTGCCCTGCTGACTCTGATCCACCAACGGACGCGTCAGTCACACTAGATCTAAGGTGCGCCCTACTGATGGATTGTTGGTCCATTCATCGCCAACGATAACAATCCTTAGGAGGAGACAAGCCATCATACCGATCGCGGTCAACGATTCCGCGACGGGCTGGTTGCAGAAGAAGTCATCCCGCCATGCTCGACGATGGAACCACCCACCGTCTTGCCGTCCGATCGTCTGATCTGATCTCGAGCAAAGAACACTTGCTCCTTTGCAGGTGAACGCCATGGATAGCTTGATTCTTACGCAGCGTCAGGTTGTAGGATTGCAGAGCGGACTGACGTTCAAGCTGACACCGCGCATGCCTCGACGACGCATACGCGGTCCGAGCCGGACCGGTTGCCGAGCTGCATGACCCCACCAATGCCCGTTTCGAATGACGCCTCGCTGTTGAACGCAGAAAACGAAAAAGGGTGAGAATGATGTCATGGGCTCGCAAGTATCGATAACGAGTGACTTAGGATCAGTGCAAACATCCACTAAGCAGACGCTTCCGGTAACGAGCGCCGATGATGCCGGCCGAGACGCGCGCAAGTTGCGCAACGCGCTCTAAGGTCAAGTACCTCAAAGAGGAGGAGCACCATTTGTGATCGAGACGGCGCGACATAATGCCATATCAGGAGCAGCATGCAGTGTATTTGGTCAGGATCTCGAGCTATGCGCCAGCGCCAGCGGGGAGCATCAACGGCGAGTAGTCGTGTGTGGCATCGACGTCATCCTGCAACCGTCGAGTTCGGCTCGATCCACAAAACCGCGACGTTTTGTCCGATGATATATCAGCAAAGAACAGCGTGGGTATCGACAACATGGAAGATGGGATCATCTAGCGGATTGAGGTCGCGCTCGCACGCGGGACTGGCCAATTGGAACGACTAAGCACGTGGAGAGCAATGAACGCCCTCAAATCGATCATTAGCAAAGTTGCTACAGGTGCCACGCTGACCCGCGAGGAGACCGCAACAGCCTTTGAAATCATGATGTCGGGCCAGGCGACATCCTCCCAGATCGGAGGATTGTTAATGGGGATGCGGGTACGTGGCGAAACCGTGGAAGAAGTCACCGGCGCAGCCTCGGCCATGCGGAGCAAAATGCTCCGGGTCAGTGCGCCCCCCGATCCCGTCGACATCGTTGGTACGGGCGGTGACGCTTCGGGCTCAGTCAACGTGTCCACATGCGCCTCATTCATCGTCGCCGGGGCCGGCGTTCCGGTGGCCAAGCATGGCAACCGCGCCGTGTCCTCACTACCAGGCGCTGCTGACGTCTTGGCCCGGCTCGGCGTGAAGGTCGACCTCCCGCCTGTAGGCGTTGCTCGTTGTGTGCACGAAGCTGGCATCGGCTTCATGCTTGCGCCCATCCGTCATCCGGCTATGCACCACGTTGCCCGGATCCGAGCGGCACTTGGGACCCGCACGATCTTCAATCTAATCGGCCCGCTCGCAAATCCGGCCGGAGTCAAGCGGCAGATTGTCGGAGTGTTTTCGCGTCGATGGGTGCAGCCCTTGGCGCAAGTGTTAAAGAACCTTGGTGCTGAGTCGGTGTGGGTGGTGCATGGCTCAGATGGACTCGATGAGATCACCCTCACCGGGCCGACGTTTGTTGCCGCGCTAGAGAGAGATGCGATCCGTACCTTCGAAGTCACCCCGGAAGAAGCGGGCCTCGCCCGCTGCCACAACGAGGCGCTGAGGGGCGGCAACGCCGATGCCAATGCAATCGCGCTGCAAAGCGTGCTCGACGGCATGTCAAGTCCGTACCGCGATGTTGCTCTTCTCAACGCCGCCGCGGCAATGATCGTGGCCGGCCACGCAACGAGCTTGAAGCACGGCGTCGCCCTTGGGCAAGAATCCCTTAATAGCGGTGCGGCAGCCGCGCGATTGACACACCTGATCGCGATCTCCAATGCTTGAGAACACCAGCATCGAAGCCCTACGAGCGCGAAGGTTGCACGCGCAACGCGCGAGTTCCCTCTGCCACACGTCGAGGCGCTTACCGCGGTTGCCGGGTCACAGACGCAGCAGCCCCGCTTTCGGATCTACGGGAGCGGGATGCGCGAAAGGCCTCAGATCGCGAAAACCAGTGTGAAGCAGCCTGCCGAGACAATCAGAAGGCCACGGCCGAAGCTTAGGTTCTCAATTTTGTGTGCACGCAATGCGTCAAAGGATGAGCAATGACGTTCCCCACGAACGGTAGAAGCGCTCGCATTTAGGGCAAAGGTAGAACACATCGTTCGGAAATTTCGGGAGGTCATCGATACAGACAGCTCCATCCCCCGAAATCTGCGGGGTACGCTGCACACAACACTCGATAAGCATCTTCTCGCTGCAAGAAAAGCAGATTGTCGACGATTCCGGAAACCACTGGGTGCTCTCATGCCGCTACGCGCGGAGAGCTGCCGACGCTCCCAAACCTTGGAGGTGGCGTCATCTTGCGGGCCCGGGGGTGCCGATGGTTCACCCGCACCTATGCCGATGGCGACGACGAGTTCGTGAGCCACGGCTTACGCTTTTTGGCCCAATCCTGCGCGAAGGCCTTGATGCCCGGAGTGCCTCAGGAAGAAGGCTGAAGTGCGCAAGTACTATCTGGATGATATCGCCACAACGAAAACACGGGAAACCGAACGCCGGAGCTGCGCTCTTCGATCATGCCAACCCCTTGCCACCGGGCTCGGCTTCGATTTAGTCGACGTCTTCACCGGCGGCGTTTCCGACGCGATTTGCCGCGTCGCACCGCGAATATCTGCCATCGCCATTTGCCGCCGTACGGCGGCGCGCTCGCGCATTCGTGCGGCTCGTTCTTCAAGGCAGGCGCCGCAGCCGGGGTGCATCTCGTGAATTGCGTTGGCGGGACCAAACGCACGCTATGGCGTGAGGGTCGAGTGCGGAAGACGTGGTACTGTGTATTTCTCGGTCGCGGCGATTAATTAAGCTTGGCATCGCGAGCTCTTCCAGCTTGAATCGCACGTAACGTGAAATTGTACCATCTCAAGGTACACCAGTCTCGGGCTGGTCGAGATAGGATTGCGAATGTTCGAGCATGTCAGAATTGCACCGCACCGCCTTACTTCGATCATCGCGACAGTGCGGCTTGCGGGTGGTTTTAATGGGCATGACAATCTTGGGCCGGCACCATACGCCTTCTCTGATCCACATCGCTGGAGAGCTGGTCAATTCAGAGGACGTCAACGTCACCCTACCGCGCTGTGCGGCTCCCCCCAATTGAAGATTGGAAAGCGAGTTCCTCCGCGGGCCGGGACACCCGTGGAGATCAGTTGAACCAAGGCGTTTTTGGTTCTGTTCGCTCAGCCCGCTTGGATCTCGCACGGCGCCATCATCTCGGCTGCAGGACGGTCGATCCGACCTCGGATGGTTCCAATCGGCCCATATCTGTGGTGAGCCTGTAAGTCGGAAACCTGCAGAAGATAACGTCATGGTGCGCTTATCACTGCGCGCAGATGCACGCCAGCGCTGTTGGACGAACCGGAGCCCGTGACGAAGCGCCTCCGCCTTTACGCTTTAAGAGATTCGAGCCCGGGCTGATGACGTCGTCAAGACCGTATGCTTCCGACTGAGATCGCTTGACTGCTCGCGTGCCTGAAGCCATCCGATGCGTCTGATCGCGATCGAGAGCTTCCGAACGGCTCAGGAGGTCAAGGGTTTAAGCAGTTTTCCAAGTACGTAGCGAACCTGAGCGAAAAGGGGACAAAGGTGGATCTTTGCACACTGATTGAGCGAAACGCGTCGTTTACTCCCGACAAACCCGCGATCCACTTCGACGGGGGCACCCTAAGCTACGCCGCCTTCAGTCAAAGGATCGAGCAAATCGCTCGTGCTCTAAAACATCAGCTCGGCATCGAGAGAGGCGACCGCGTCGCGATCCTTGGGCTCAACCGGCCCGACTACCTGGCCCTGCTGTATGCCTGCGCGCGACTCGGCGCAATGCTCGTCCCATTAAATTGGCGGCTTACGGTCGCGGAACAGTTGTTCATCCTCTCCGACGCCCGTCCCAAAGTGCTAGTTCTAGAACAGGCCTTTGATGCACTGCTACCAGCTCTGGCGGGGCAGTTGCCTGATACCTTTGTTGCCGGGTTGAACTTTTCGCCTCTCGGCGGAAGTAAGTGGGACTGCCTGGTAGACCAGGGTCGAGGCGACGATCGCAATCAGCACACGGACCTATCTTGCCCGCTTCTGATTGTCTATACTTCGGGTACCACAGGGCGGCCGAAAGGCGCTGTGCTGCGTCAACAAGCGTTGCTGTGGAATGGAATTATGAGTCAGCACATGCATAATCTCAGCTCGACCGATCATGTCCTGACAGTCTTGCCGCTGTTTCACGTTGGCGGCCTGAATATCCAGACCACGCCGGCGTTGCATCACGGCGCGACCGTCACCATTCACACGCGATTTACGCCCGAGGCGACGCTTGCTGCGATCGAACGCGACAGACCTACGCTGGCAGCGTTGGTGCCTACCACGATGCAATCCCTAGCCGATCATCCTCAGTGGCGGACGACGGACCTCTCCTCACTGAAGGCAATTTGCACCGGTTCAACGATGGTCCCGCAGCACCTTATCGAACGCTTTGTCGCGCGTGGGGTGCCAGTGCTGCAGGTTTACGGTTCGACCGAGACCTGCCCTATTGCTGTGTATACGAGGCTCGGCGGCGATCTTGCGCGTAAGGGGTCGAGCGGCTTGCCCGGCCTATGTTGCGAAGCGGCTATCCTCGATGATACCGGCAACGAGTTGCAGGCAGGCAGCCCGGGCGAGATCGCCGTACGGGGCCCGAATGTCTTCAGCGGGTATTGGGGCCCTCAACAAGCAACGCGCGAGCCTTTGCGCAACGGTTGGTATCTCACCGGTGACATCGGCCGCCGCGACGCGGATGGATACTTTTGGGTTCATGATCGCAAAAGGAACCTGATCATATCGGGTGGAGAAAATATCTACCCGGCGGAAGTAGAGCGCGCGCTTATGGAGCATCCCGATGTCGCAGACTGCGCCGTTGTCAGTCGACCCGATCCGCGCTGGGATGAGGTGCCGATCGCTTATGTGATCAGGCGGCCGGGGGTTCGGCTTGACGCGGAAGCACTAACGGCGCATGCAGCCTCGCAGCTCGCCCGCTTTAAGGTGCCGCGCGAAATTATTTTCACGGCAGAATTGCCACGAACTGCGCTGGGCAAGATCCAGCATTTCGCGCTGAAGGGGCTTACACGATCAAGCCAGCACAACGACGGCGACTGAAGATTTCGATCGGGTGTGGCATTTCCTTTACCCCGCAGGCGTGGCCGCTGAGGGCCGCGAAACCCCACGGGTCACCGCGTCTATGCGAACACGGCAGCTGCGAGTTGATCATGTCGGCGCCCTTCCATGGAATAACGTTGCCCCGAGGTCGCTGATGCCGCGGATCCTCATTATGAATGCCGGTACCGCGCAAATGTCGGGCTCTGATCTGGCGACATCCAAGTTTCGCTTGCCTCCAATTCGGCCGAGACGTCGTCCATGTCTTCACAGGTGCCACACTCTTCCAGGAAGTTAATGGAGGTGCTGAGCCGGAGCGACGTCGCCAGTTGGGTAGCCATCCTCACTCAGCCGATATTCCGATCGTCTATCCCATCTCGGTTTTTGGCTCCTCGCCGCCGACGCCGCGTCAGTTAGAGCTTTGCCCTTGTTACTGCCGGCGTATTCTGGGACGTGATCGAACTACCCATGCCGTCTTTGGGAGCGCGATTTGTATCAATCTTCCTATCAACCGATGAGTAGTGCGCCATTCGAGCCCGTCCGGGTTCATAAGGAGAGATCGCTCTTGCGAGCCTGCGTGGACGCTCGCCCTCGACGAGTGCTTGCAGCAATCCCCGTATCAGCGCCATGTTGAATAAAGCTTCTGATATGCCCGGAAAAATGAGCGACCTGTCGATCGCGCAAAGCGTCTTGAACCGGACCTGACTTGTTCGGAAGCCCGAAACCGCACAACAAGCGCCGGCCTCATAGTGTTAGCCTCGGACACTGCTGTTGAGGAGCATGCGCCGAGCCAGATGGAATTGCTGGAACGCGACCTCATTTTAATCGGACCGCATCGACCCGGGCCGAGAGTGCGAGATGGTCGTTACCGCTCTCACAGCGCGGAAAGCGATTATGCTCCATCCAAGATGAGGGCGTTGAGGGTCACGGCGGGGTCACCAGCATGCCAACGATCCCATTGGTAAAAAGAAACCGGCTTTGACTCGGTCCAGAACAACTACAGTTTCAAGGCGCTTTATATCTGGATTTTCATTTATCAAGCGTCGGGTGAAATGCTCGTACTCTTCCATATTATTTGCAGTCAACAACAGGATGAAATCAGCTTGGCCCGTGACGTAAAACCCGCTCATCACCTCCGTCATAGTGCGGATCCCCCGCTTAAAACGATCAATGATGTCGGCGCGATCGCGCTCAAAGAAAATGAGGACCAGCATAGTCACGTTTCGGCCGATCGCCCTTGGCGAAATGATTGAGACGTCTGATTCTATCACGCCCTCTTTTCGCAGGCGCTTTAGTCGGCGCTGAACTCCTGATGCAGATAGGCCAACTTTCGCGCCGAGTTCTTCACTGCTTAGGCGATTGTTGCGTTGAACGAGATCAAGAATACGAGCATCGATTTTGTCGATTTCCACGGCTCCATTGCGGACTCTCGAGCGCGACCGCCTCCTCCAAGCATGCGAAGTAGTCCCATTGAGTGTCCCGGCCATCTCTAAACCTCCTCCCTAGCACCTTACGAATGTACGTCTTCAGCCGACAATGCGCGCACTGATGAGTTGAAGGCTCAAACCTTATTGGGGACAGCCAACCACCGGTTCCGGTCTTGTGCGCGCCCGGTCGGCTTGCGTCGCCTCCCCTGATTCCAATAAGCCGCTAAAGCTCTTTTCCTCACGGCGCCGTTTGTGGAGGTTAATTTGTCGGTAGCGCACCTCTCTTGACGCCTGGCAGCTGATTGAACGTAGTTCTTCGGCAGCGGACATGTGGGCGCGTTAGCGTCACCAATGGAGAGCGCCATTGGATTGACGTCGCGGGCGAGCTAGTGAGGGTGAATTTCCTTCAGCTATGTCACGCCGCGCCCGTGGCGGCGCGCAGGCCACACTGGCAGTTCTCGAAATCAATTCACGACAGGCAGGGCGGCTTCCCGCCTGCGTCCCCTAGTGTGATGATCGATCACTGGACGCAATAGATCAGGAAGCAGCGCGCCCGGTATCGTCCCGCTCGCACGAGCATCGAGATCTGGCATCATTGTAATGGCTTCCTCTCCGTCGAAGGGGCGAGGATTGTCCCTCCTCCGGCGTCAGTCAACGTCCGCGGCTTCGCCGCGGCAAACGGCACCTCGATATTGAAATAACTAGAGCGCGGCATCTCCCGGGCAAGGCGCACCAGAAACGACATTGTTAACGTCACGCCACTGAGCAGCGCATTCAGGATCAGGATCGAAATCTTGGCCGCATCTGCGATACGGCCGAAACGATCGAGCATCGAGGGCGCGTCCGCGTTGAGGCTCACGCCGTGGTAGGCCGGCATCAGCATCAGAAGGCTTGCGCCACGCGCGGCCGCATAGCGGGCGCGCTCGATTGCAATTGCGTCCTGAAATGTTTGCATGTGATCATGACCGCCTTGCGACTACCCACATGAGCCAGGCACAAATCAACCAACATATCGCATTCCTGCTCCGATAACAGGAACTGCTCGGAACGATGAGCCAGAATGCAGATCCATCGACGCGCTCGTCGATCATGCATCGCGGCGCTGCCCCTCAATGGCAAGAACTCCGGTTTCCGTGAAAGCCGATGCGACTGGGAAGAGGCGGCTACAGGCGTATTTCCTTGCATTTGGCATGAGCAGGCTTCCAACAAGCAGATGTTCTTGACGGGCAGATGTCTTTGGGCTCGCTCAGGTCATCAAGAACATTGGATGCCTCGAACTGACAATAGGATCCGAGAATGGTCCTCCCAGTGTTCGCCGTCTGATGAAGGGCATGAGCAATCCCACGAGATCATTCCGGCTCTGCGGCAGCCTTTGCCGATGAGATCGGAGCGATCGAACTTTATCCTAGTGGTCATCCGTGGATACCCGGCGTTTTTCGCTCAGCATGGAGATGACTGGAACTGTCCTGCTTCGACCTTATGAGACGCGACCCTGACCCGACCGTGATTATTCCACATGAGGTCGCATTGGTCGCTGGCCTCGAAATCAGCATCTGGGTAATTTTGGGAAAATATCCCCTGTAAGACACAACCCCGTCTAATTCAGCTGCCAACTCAGACTTGTCGTTTCTCGCGTATCGCGACGTGAACGGAATGATTCACCTAACATATGCTGGGCGGTGTCTTCCGCTTATAGAGCTTTCGAGAAGCAGACGGCGCTAAAGGCTCCGCAGGAAGGAAAACGCTAGCGAGCTTTTGTCTCAATCCCATAGGCTCCTCCCGCGGCCAAAGCATGCTTGTGAGTGAAGCTTTTTCTTGTGCAACTGAGAGAAGGACACGACGCCCTGTTATAGAGATCTTCAAATTGCCGGTCGTCTCAAGGATTCGAGTGCGCTGGCGCCCCCCAGTGTCAGTCCCGTATACATCCTTGTCCACTGGACTCCAGCTGGACACTTTCAGAATGATGCTGAGGCATCGGCGATGGTCAGGCGCATCAGGGACAAGACGGTTAAAACCGCAGTGCGTGGCTGGACAAGCCGGTGCGCGAAACGCCCCTCTTGGTTTCAATCGGACGAGGCCTGTCGATCGGTTATCGGAGGAACGAGACCGCCGGCACGTGGGTGTTTCGCAAAGCCGATGCATCGCGAATGTTCGCCCCCCGACACTCGGACCCAACTGTCGACTACAGCGTGGAGTGCAACCGATCTAAGCGCGTGTCCATTACGGGACCCCGATGCAAAACCCACTGTCGACCTCCAAGGTCGCACCGTTCCGTTGTATCTGAATCATGACCGATCCGGGGAGAACAACACGCAGTAACCGATGCTAAGCCGAACACCGTCGTGCCAGCAACGATTGGCACTATCGAAATAGTCATTGCCGAAAGAATCACAAGAATTGTAACCGGCAGGCCCTCGCCGATGTCTTCGATCTGCGACAGACTGCACGCCCTGGCGCCACCCGCTCGATCGCATCGGCGGGACAGCCTGCGAACACCCCAATATCGTGGCTAGCCACGATATCGATGATCTCTTCGCTCATGCCGGCGTCACAGTTTCTGCTTGAAGGTATCAACTGCGGCCCGGGTCACCCGAAAAACGCCACGACCACGGGACAGTGAGCGATAGGCAGAGCCGGCTCGGGTCTTGAGAACATCAAACCATTGGTCGGGCGTGAGCCTCGCCGGGCGCTCGCTGATCTGGATCACCCTGCCATTCGGGGCGAAGCGGACGTGAATGATGATCTGCGGATTCATATCGTTCCCGCTTTTTGCCAGGTTTAGAGACCGGGGGGTTGCTCGATTGTGGCGTGTTCAGTTTCGGCCCCCTTGGGGTGGACCTCGCGCAGCGACTTAAACTTCGCACCTGCATTGGTGCCGGGGGCCCGTTCGGGTTGGCGGCGATAATCGCCCGTGTGTTAGGCCTCATGCGTTCTTCGGCATTCGTCTTGAGGCACGTTTCGGACCAACATTCGGTGTCGGCAAACTCCCCCGTGCGTCCGCCAGATTGACGGCATGCAGGGTCTGAGAAACGAATAGGAAGAGGCGATTACCTCTTCCCGCTCGATACCGAGCGCCTTCAGGCCAGGCAGGAGCCCAATCGTGCGTTTGGAACCGCAACGCTATGCTTGCGGCCAACATAGATCGCGAAAGCTCGTTCGAGCATCTCAGTCGTCGACCGACTGGAAATTCGCTGCGAACACAATAGCGCCTCGACGGCCGAGAGTCGGCAGCAATGATATCAGGACGCGAGAGTGGAATTGCATTCACCGCCTCCGCGTCATCGAGGCGATTCTGTGCGGGTCCAGTGCCGATCACCACTCAACATGCCTTCTAGCCAGCACCAATCCAGTCGCTCGCGCCTGGTCGGCCGTAATCTGCATGCAGTGGTCAGATCCATCGATTAGATGCAGGTCAAACTGCGGAAGACGCCGGAATGGCTGCTGCGTCACATCCGACGCATCACATCGAACCAGGGTGAGCTGCGGAAAGCGGCGCCTTAGGTCAGCAACGGCGCTAGTGTCTGTGTTAGCTGTCTCAAGCAGGCGTTCGATTTCGATCAATTGTTCTGTGGCGAGCGCCATTGTGACTCCTTATGATTGTTGCCAATGAGCATCACTGCCAGAACAGCCGCTCGGGATCCGTGTTCAATTCGTCGATCGCCGACGCAAGCCGGTGGAAAATGCTGTAGAATTTCCAGCTTCCTCGCGCATGATTCTTGAAGAACAGTTTCCAGATCCCGCTCACGGCATCGTAATGAAACAGCGCGACATCGATCTGGCCGCCATCGTTCTCAATATTGCGCGAGCAGCAGGGACTCTCAATGAGATAGCCAGCCTTTACCGGCGTCACACTCGGCGAGTGCTTGCGGGAGATCAAAGCACGTTCGATCCGCTTGCGATCTAGCTCGTTCGGATGCGGGATCAGCCCGACCGGTACCTCTCTCGACACTCTCATTGCGAGAACATCCCCTCAAAGGACTGTGATCTCTTCTTCAAGACAACCAACGACCAGCCGCTCACCAAAATCTACAAGATAAATCGGCACGCTTGCTTCGGTATGCATCGCGACCCGGACGATCTCGCCGATGGCACCGGCGCCGACCAGGATCCCATCAGGCGGCGCGGTGGCAACTGACTCGTCATTGATGAGATTGGCTGCCGTTTTCACGCGCTGGCCCGATCGATATTTTGGAACGCGCGGCTCTGTCATGACACAGCCACTTCCGGCAATGGCAGATCATCTACGCCCTCGTCGACCGATCCGACCTCTTTGCGCCTCACGTCGACGCGGTAGCCACTTTCAAGAAGTTCGACACCGCAGATATAGAATTTCTGCAGGAACGTACCGATGGAAACGACGTAACCCAGGTCGCCCTTCTTGGCCAGAATGTCGCCGATCTCCTTGCCGCAAAGGGTGCCGTCATTGCGGATGGTACTGCTGGCCCTCACCTTTTCGCCAAAGCTGAACGCGGGCCGCCCGCTTAGCTGGACCACATCACTGTCGGAAACGATCATGTTCATGCACCGCCCCCTCGCGAACCTACAGGGCGCACGGAGACGCGAGCAGAGGTGCTCTTCTGCAGCATATTGTCCTTGTCTGCGATGAGACACGCCGACTCGTCATCCGCGATGCGACTCGCCACTTCGTAGCGGGCATGCCGTTCAGCTTCGCGGTTCAGAGCGGTTACCAAATGAGGTGAAGGTCGCTGCGCGTACTCGAGGTGCACGGAGGTATCCGGGTCGTTCACCGTGGCAAGCGGCCCCATACGTCGTGCCACCATGCGGCGAAACTCAATAGCCTCATGATTCATCAGCCAACCAAGCCGGCGCGGCGCGATGCGCTGCGTCCCGACCCAACAGACGCGATAAAATGCAGAGCTTTGCCACCTCCGACGTCTTAGCCCAGCGAGTCTGTAGAAGTGTAAGCGGTAAAGCTCGATCGGAACAGAGGCCAACGTCTCTGCTTCGAGCAGATGTTTTCGGCCACTCCCTCCAGATGATAGAAGAGCCCGGCCTGCCGTTGCTGATCCTCCGCTTCGGGTAGCAGACCTTCGTCGAGCCGCGTGTGTGCGACCAATGCTCCCTTGCTGCCTGATAGTGGAATGACTGGGTCCAGGTTCATGCGCAGCTTTGCTCCTCTGACAGGTGGCCCCTTCGACAGTGCAACGCGATGCACCTGGCTCGGCGAAGAACAGGCTCGTCTGCACAGCGGCGTGGGTCAAATCGATGACAGCGCTGCTTAGTGGGCACTCGACATCGAGGCGCAACTTTGGACCGTTGCGCTCCGTTACTTTCTTACGTGGCCCGTGGCGCCGCCTACGCACCGATGTTGGCGATCGATCCCGAGTAATCCATGGCCATAACAGGAAATTGCAAGTCGACGCCTGCGGCGCCGTCAATGCACACGGCGATACTCGCGACTTTGGAGTGACGGAGCTCGGCATGAAGTTCACGAGCACCCCCCTTTGAGGCAGGCGCGTGGTAAACGCGACACTGATGTATCCATGACGTTGGTGTTTTCAACTGGACAGACAGCGACACACTGCGGCTCGTCAAAGTAGACGATGCGTTCGGTGCATTTCTGGGATTCAATTGCGAAGCTTCCAGCCTTCTCCGACGTTGCAACATTCGGGTATAAGGGTTCACAATCCGAGGAACGCGTCCACTGCGAGGCGACGATCTTGAATGGCATAGATACGACCTCTTACGCGACCGAGATCAGCGGTTCTTGCGGGATCGCGGCGTCGCCGCGCTTGGCCTTTGAGCCCGAATGCTGCGCCGTACTCGGGCACGGAGATCTATGGCATGATAAGTCGTTTTCGGATTGGCCAAGGCATCGCCGGGGCCGACGATACCGAGCACAGTCAGCTGCGGAATTCTGGTGGCTACCGCGAGCAGCTTTCCCGCCGCCTGCTCAGGAGTGAGCTTGTCACGACCAACACCGGGACGCGATTCTTTGGCGCAGTCGTACTTACGATTGCAGTAGTTGCATTGAAAATTGCACGCCGGCGCGACCGCGACATGGATGCGAGCGTCATGATGATGAGCTTCTTCGCTATAGCAGGGATGCGTCCTAACTTTGTCCCAGATTTCGGCCGGCAGATCGCCTGGGACAGCCTGTGACCCATAGCTCCCTTTGCCATTCTTCGAAGAGCTCCGGGAACCCTTATAATCGGCGCATCCCGCCGCTATCCTCAGCATCTTTGACATGTTTTCCGCGTCCGGCAACAGCGTCCATATTCAATTCTCTACCAAGTGTGCCCATGGCGATCAGCCTGAGCGGCCACAGAACGAGAGTTAGCAACTCGCGTGCCATCTCGGATGGCGATGGCATTCCCGCCGTATGAACGAGTTAGCTAGACTTGGTCCGCACAGTTGTGCACGCGTCAGCGACAGTTCACACGTCGGAAATGCGACAGGCGTCGCAATTGTGACGGAGATGGCCGTTGGGTTCTCATTGAGCTCGCGTGAGATCTCCCAACACGCACCGGTCGCTTGCGATGCGACCTCTTCCTACTAGCGGACGGCGGCGAGAAGACCACTTTGCGCCGCTACTTGGCGCTCAACATCTCTATCGCGTGCGGGCCATATCGCGACCAGTGTCAGGTGTTGCTCGACCAGAAAGCAGAGTTCGTTGCGTGAGAGTGCTTGCGGATCGACGATCGCGTGATGGACGTCAGCCGAGCGTTTGGTGATCTGCCGGGCATAAATAGCAAAAGCAGATCAGTGAAGAGACAGCCGAAGAAGAGGGAGGAAGCTGCATCCGTTCCGCCTTTCCTTGATGAGGTCGGGAACTGGTGTCTGGATGCCGATTTCAGTCAGAACCTCAACATAATCCAGCGTCAGTAATTAGAAAGCTCTTGACCGGCAGCACGCTGCCGTGCGTGTTGCGCAGCACAGTAGGCCAATGGGGCCGCCGAGGCATGATCAACCTCTTGGCCTGCCGGATCGTAAATTGGATACCAGCAATCGACGTGGATGCCGGAGCGCGCGATACCTTCACCTCACGCCATCCGTCGCGTGTACCGGAGAGCCGTCCGCATCGCGCCGTCGTACCAAGAGTCGACTATCACAGGCCGTGGTAAGGATGCTAGATGATGATGCAGTGGGGTCGGCTCCACCCGCGCACGAACGCCTGGACCGTCAATGCCGTCACGGTGGAGCGATGTGTGTCGCTCTCGACATCCGAGACGTTGCCTTTGGCCTCGCGCGATAGTGCAACTTTGCTGGAGAAGGCAGAAGGCCTCCTGTGTCACTGGCATATCTGGTCCGATCAACTCGGCGAGGTCAGGTCCGAGATACGGAACAATGCTGAGCTCTCATCCTCACCCCAAGATCAGTAGGAATCGCCTTCGCGTCGACTGCGTTGACAAATTTCAATTCGCGGGAGCGCGTTCATCGGTCCCCCTCTCTTCCCGCGCGTTTTGGCATTCATTGTGATCGGGAGCGGCGTGTCGCTCGCCATCTCAGGCAGATCGAGCATCCAGTTAATGGCCATTCTGATCCCAACCGCCCCGGAGCGTTTCATACTCTGATTCCGCGATCGGCTCTTCGAGATCTTTCTTGCGAAAGGCCCGCATCAAGAGAGCGGCGACTCAAGAGTTTCATGAGGCCAATTTTCTCGACCGCGATGCATACTTGTGTGGTTTAGCATGCTCCCGCGAGTTGGCGCGCAGGTGAGCCACAATGTTTGACAATACGGAGACGACCTGGTCGACCTCTGGAGGGTTGTCTCACGCGGCAGGGACAAGCGCAGCGCGCCGTGCAGGACATGCGATGGCGCGATTGAGCAGGATCCGCAGGCTGATCCGAGCGAAGCGGCAATGCCCGCACGATTTAGATGGTGGAGAATTGCGTCTCTTTCGCCAAGCGATCTCGGAAGATCTCGGCGTTAAACTGAAGAACGTCACGCTCAACGTGCTCGGTCGCACCAAGAAGGGTGATGATCGGCAAGGAGAACACCACCATCGTCAATGGCGCCGGCAAGAAGGCTGACATTGGGGCGCGTGGCCCAGATCAAGGCTCAGACCGAGGAGACCACCTCGGACGAACAGCACGCAAAAGTGCAGTGGTCGTTGCGTCCAACACTTGGCGACTCCGCAAGGAGCAAAGAAGTAGCACGAGGAAGCACGCTGACACTTTAAAATGAACTACTAGCTGATTCCAAGACTATGAACTTCACCACAGTTGCCGTTGTTCTTTGATGCCCGAGACGTCGCGGCCGTGTCCTCCTCATAACGATAGTTGTGATGCTCTCGCTCCGCCACGCTGGTGCCGAGGAACCACCTCCGTGATGGAATCCAGCCCCGGAGGCGCTCTTTCTACGATTTTCATCGCGATGGGTTTGTCCTCGCCGCGCAACATCAATTCATGGTCGTGGCAACGCATCTTCAGCATCAATATCGGGCGCTGAGGCTGATTGAGCTCGCTCACCCGATGCTCAACTGCGCGGACGGCTATTCGTAACTTGCCTTGAACTCCTCAATCTCGCTGAAGCCAAGGCTTCGTCGGGCCGAGACCACTTTCTGGAAGCCCGCTGCGTAGAGATTGATGACAGACCGCAGGGAGGGTTGCAATTTGCCCAGATTCCAAGAAGGTCTGTGACAACGATGTAACATGATCTTTGAATTCGTTGCTGGCATTCGACTCACGTTGCGCCACGCTCCCGTAGAGCATGGCGACAGCGCAGATTGCGCCTGTGACAATGGCGCTTGAAATCCCCGGCGGTGCCAGCTGTTCGCGTAGCCCAACGCGCAATCCGCGACGCGGTGATGATCTCCACGAATTCCGATCGCAACTTTGCGCATTTTGCCCCTCAAATGACTTGTCCGGAGGCGCCCGATGCTGGTTCGCACTGTCGCGACGCGCAGCTATCCTGCTGGATCGCCGCGCTCAACATTTCTCCGCCGCTTGTCACGAGCGCTGACTAGTTTAGATTGATTTCCGTAAATCCTGAAACCATCAAAGGGACGGACGCGTACACGAGCGAATGTTCGATGCTCTCAATGAACAGTACGCAAGTTCGAATGTTCTCGCGAGAAGCGCTTGCAGATAGCAAGTGCTGCGAAGTTGGCGAAATCTGCGCACAAAAACTGCAAGATATCGCTACGAACGCCTCCAATCCTCTCAGGTAAATGAGTATCCGATATCCGCTTGCACGATCTAACGACCTTTCGTGCAAGATTGGAGTTCGCGGTGAGTTCATTTACTTGCCGAGCTCCTATTCAGTGCCCTTCGGGGCGTTTCCTCCCTGACTCGGCCGCGCGGTATCTCGCGCGGCCTTTTTTCGCGGTCGACGAAGACCTGATTGCTCGAATTTGAAGACCTCCAGGAGCAAGGCGACGACCCCGACCACCGGCGCACAATCCACGCAAGGCTTGTCCTCCTTCGCTAGCGTCTGAAGGACCTGTCACTTCGGCGGGAGACCAGCTACATTGATGGCGCCTGAGTTGGCTCACATCGCCTTGCGGTAACAACAATCTGGCGATCAGCATTTGGCTCGCCAAACTGCCGCAGCTCTCAGCCGCGGCTGCACGAGAGCCGTGGAGGCTGCTGAAAGAGCGCTCCCTGCATGGGCTAAACTCACAGCCAAGCAACGTTCCAACACCCTGCGCAAATGGTACGAATTGATCGTCGCAAATCGCGAGAATCTCGCGCTAATCCTGACCTCCAAGCAGGGCAAACCGCTCTCTGAGGCGCTAGGCGAACTCGATATCGGGGCGCCTACGTCGAGTTGTACGCCGAAGAGGCGCGCCGCGTCTATGGCGAAACGATTCTCTCGCCGCGCCCGGATGCAAGGCTGCTTGCGATCACGCCACCGATTGGCGTCTGCGGCGCCACACGCCGTGGAACTTCCCCAACTCGATGATCACCCGCAAGGTCGGGCCGGCGCTCGCCGCAGGTGCACCGTGGTGCTGAAGCCAGGCAATCAGACGCCGCTCTCGGCGGTTGCGCTCGCAGCCCTGGCTGAGAAGGCAGGCGTGCCCAAGAGTGTCTTCAACGTCATCGCCGGAGATTCGGGAGGATCGGCGAGGTTTTGTGCGAGCACGCGGCCGTGCGCTTTGTCGGCCTCACCGGCTCGACGGAGGTCGGCAAGATCCTCTACGGTCGGGCCTGCATCGGCCTGAAGAAGCTCGGCCTCGAGCTGGCGCCTTTCGTGGAGTTCGACGATCCCATATCCGCCATCGAGGGCGCCATCGTCTCCAAATACCGCAACATGGACCAGACCTGCGTCTGCGCCAATCGCCTCTACGCACAGGCAAGCATCTATGAGGAATTCGTGCAGAAGCTCTCGACCAAGGTCGCGGCATAGAGATCGGCGAAGATGCGGTTCGTGCCTGCACACTGTCCATGAGCGGCGCGATCGCGGCGATGGTGCTCAGTCATAATTCGGCCTTGACAGCCGCAGCTCTGTTTTTGCGGGCGCCGTATGGACGTGATGCCGTTCAACATTGACGTGCAGCTTTCGGCCCCGCGCTGGGTTGCGGGCCGATCCGTTGCAGCTTGGCAGGCTGCGTTCTCTGGAGGCCTCGCTCTTGGCAGTTGGGGCTGGGGTCGCCTCACCGATGCCGTCGGTGTGGACATCACGCTGCTCGCCTCTGCCGGATTGATGCTGCTCTTGCCGCTGCTAGGGCGCTGGCTGCGCATGCCGGCCATCACCGATCGCGGGGAGGACGCCGAAATGCTTGCGATCCTAAGGAGCGGCTTCTGCTGACATACCGGAGCGGCCCGCTGGTGGTTGAGCTCGAATATCGTGTGGCTTCGGAAAATGCGAGAGCCTTCCACAACGTTATGCAGAATGTGCAGCGCTATGGGCAACGCAACGGCGCCTATGGCTGGTCGATTGGGCGTGATATCGCCGACCCGAGCTGTGGACCGAGCGCTATCACTGCCCGACATGGCTCGATTATTTGCGCCAACGCAACCGCTGGACGCGCTCGGAGCGCGCATTAGATGCAAGGCCACGGCTTTCCATGTCGGGCCTGAGCCCGTGCGTCTCCGTCGTATGCTGGAGCGCCCGTTTGGATCGGTACGCTGGAAGGATGATGTGCCCGACCGCGCCCCGAGTGAGCTCTAGCTGCGGGTTGGACGTGCGCAAAGGCACTAGCAGTCGTCCCTTCCGTGCCCCGCATTGAAAAAGCCCCGGGCGTGTTGACGCGCTTGCGCTTCGCGAGCCCCTCGCCGTCGCCTTGCCTAGAGGACTTCCACTCCAAGCTGTGGCTGATACTCGGCACAAAAAAAGGGCCACTCTGATGAGTGGCCCAAGTCTGCGAGAGAATGTCCGCAGCAGAGCCTCTGGGATCAGGCCGCAGCCTGTTCGATCGGCGAGAAGGGAAGCCCAAGACTCTCGGCGACAGCCTTATAGGTTAGCCGGCCCCGATAGACATTTAGGCCGGCGCGCAGATGCGGATCTTCGAGCACAGCTGCAAATCCTTTACTTGCGAGAGCCAAACCAAAAGGTAGCGTAGCGTTGTTGAGTGCCTGGCTTGAGGTGAGCGGCACAGCTCCGGGCATGTTTGCAACGCAATAATGGATCACGCCATCCACCTCATAGGTTGGATCGGCATGTGTCGTCGCCCGCGATGTCTCGAAACATCCGCCCTGATCGATCGCCACGTCCACGATCACGGAGCCTTTGCGCATCGAGCTCAACATACCTCGGCTGACCAGTTTCGGCGCGCTCGCGCCAGGAACGAGAACGGCGCCAATGACAACATCTGCCGCAAATACCTCTTCTTCAACGGCCTCGATCGTCGAGAATCTGGTCCGTACTCGCCCTTCGAACTGCTCATCCAGTTCGCGAAGCCTGGGAATCGAACGGTCGAGGATTGTGACCTCAGCGCCTAAGCCTGCCGCCATCCTTGCAGCGTGAGTGCCGACAACGCCCCCGCCGATCACCACGATGCGAGCGGGTGGCACGCCCGGTACCCCGCCAATCAGCAGTCCCCGTCCGCCGGCGTACCTCTTCAGCGCGGCACCCGCGGCCTCGATCGCAAGTCGTCCCGCAACCTCGCTCATAGGGGCAAGCAGTGGAAGGCCGCCGTTCGCGTCAGTCACAGTTTCATAGGCAATTGCGGTGCAGCCAGACTTGATAAGGCCCTTCGCCTGCTCCGGATCCGGAGCCAAATGCAGATAAGTGAAGAGGATCTGGTTTTCTCTCAGCTGCGTCCATTCGGAGGGCTGCGGCTCCTTGACTTTCACGATCATTTCGCTTGACGCGAACACCTCGCGAGCAGAGGCCGCAATCGTTGCTCCAGCCTTTTGGTAAATCTCGTCTGTTGCGCCAATCCCGGCGCCGGCGTTCGTCTCGAGCAATACGCTGTGGCCAGCGGCCACGTATTCGCGGACGGCCCCAGGCGTCAGGCCGACGCGGTACTCGTGCGTCTTGATTTCCTTGGGAACACCGACCTTCATTTGCAATCTCCATGGTGAGCAGCTCGTTGTAATCGGAAGAGCGTCACAAACCTCGGGGCGAGAGGCCAAATAGCGCAGTAATCCGGCGATCTTACATGCCTGCTTGCAGGATTTCGAACGGACAACCGAATACTGCCGAGTTGCAGGATGCTACCACAGGGTGGCGAGACCTGATGCGGCCCCGGCAGCCAAACCAAACAGTCGTGATCAGGATTGATCTACGCCGGATTGGATCGACTTCTTCGTTGTTTTGCCTCATTCGCAACGATGCTCGATTTGCTAAAATGAGTAGCGCTTGCGATGGAGGCCCGTTAGTTCATCAAAGGATGGATCGGGTTTTTCAAAGGTCTGCTGAACGATTGATCGAAAGTACGCATCGAGACGCAGCTTAGCAGAGCATGGCTTGGGTCGCCGCTGCGCTCAAGCTATCGTGCTTCGCATATCTCGCTCTTCCCGCGAGCCAGGCAGTGCTTGCAACCTGATCTCGACATATCCCCCTCCTGGACCGTCATCCATCTGCAGCGCGGCTACGACTCCGTCGATCCGGTGGTACGTCGGGCAATGCGCCAGCCTAAGCCCTTCCGATCGGGGCCCGGATTTGAAGTGCGAAAATCGGCCGAAGCCTGAACGCGCTCTGTTCGAAGAAGCCGACAAATTTGGAATCCGCTGCGGGTTTACATTCGCTATCCTCGATGACAGGTGCGTAATCGCCGCGCTGAGCTTTGCAACTGACGAGCGTCGAGCTGGTTTCGCGCGCGCGCTTCTCGAGCACGCCCAGAGCCTGCGGTTAGTCGCAACCGTTTTCCATGAACATGCAAAACGGTTCTGGACGATTGATCGCATGGTCGGCGGCGTGGTGCTGTCTCCTCGCGAGTACCAGTGTCTCGAATGGTCCGCGCGCGGTAAATCGGCCGGGGAGATCGGGATCATTCTCGGTATCGCAGAGCAAACCGCGGGTTTTCACCTGGACAGCGCCCGTGCGAAGCTCCGTGTCAGCTCCCTGCGTCAAGCGATCGTGCTGTTGACCGAATCAAAATCTCGAAAATGGATCGCCAGCCCTCCATAAACGCCTCTGGAACTGCACAGGATGCGCTCGCCTAGGCCTCTCTGCTTAGTTGCCGAAATCAAGCAGGGAGGCGAGAATGATGCAGCTCATCATGCCGGAGTACTACGGGGAATTCGTCAACGATCGCGCCGAGATGCACCGGCTGCGCTACCGCGCTTTCAAGCAGCGTCTGGATTGGACCGTCGAAGTCAGCGGCGACATGGAAGTGGACGAATTTGACGTCCTTCGACCGGTGCGTCTACTGAACCGCTCGGGAGCCGGACAAATTCAAGGTTGCGTGCGGCTTTTGCCTTCCACCGGGGCAACCATGCTGAGGGACACTTTTCCGATCCTGCTGGACGGGCAGCCGGCACCACGAAGCGACTGGATCTGGAGAGCAGCCGATTCGCGCTCGATGTTCCCGCGGATGCGCCGGCGAGCGGTGGAGTTGCTGCTGCCACTTACGTGCTGTTTGCGGGCATGATTGAATTTGGCCTTTCCATCGAATTGATCGAAATCGTCACTGTGACCGACGCCCGCATGGGGCGGATTCTTCGCCGGGCCGGATGGCCCCTTCGCAGAGTGGGAAAAGCGCGCCCCCTTGGAAACACCACGGCTGTCGCGGGCTACCTGGAGGTTTCGTCCGATGCGTTGGACCGCATCCGCAAGGCGCAAATCTCGGGACCGGTGCTCTGGGCTCCGGTCATTCAAGTCGCTGCCTAGCTTCTGGGAAGCAAACGTAACGGCTGCAGATCGGTGCGGAGAGCCACTCTGCGCTCTCAAGACTTACCATGCACAAGCCAGGTCCCACACTTCCGTCACTCCAAGCCACCAGAGCGATCGAACTGAAACACCTGAGATCGGCGGTCGCTGCCGCCGATTGCGGTAGCTTTCGTGAGCCGCCGAGTTGCTCGGATCGCAACAATCGAGCCTTAGCCGCAGAATCAGCGAGTTTGAGCACGACTTGGGCGTTCCATTTTTCGAGCGCTTCAGCGGAGGTGTGCGCCCAACGCGGCCCGGCCGCGACGTTCTTCGGTTGGCCAGAACCATCCTGGAGGAATTCGGCGCGCTTATTGCAACGGCCCGATCCGTTCACAACAGCGAAACCGGCCGTCTGAGCGTCGGTTTCTGCACATCACTTTCGGACGGCAATCTGCAAGCCTCCCTACTTGAGTTCAAGCAGCGCTTCCCGCAGAGCACGATCACGGACACGTTTAGCAGCGGCACTTCGTAACGGAGCGCTCGATCTCCTGATCGTCACCGGGCGCTTGCCGTTGTTGGACAATAAAGCCATGGCTCTGTGGAGCGAGGGTGTTCTCGTGGCCTTCTCATGACCATCCCCTCAGTTCGCGCGAAACTGTCTACTGGAACGACCTGTGCGGCGAGACGGTGCTGCTCAGCCACTACGACCTCGGAAACGAGCTCGAAGATCTTCTGCGTTTCCAAGCTCCGAGCTGAGGTCCGCCCAAAAATCTGGCGCCACGACGTCAGTCGCGGCATCATCAAAAGCTTGATCAGCATGAACACAGGAATAAGCCTCGTGTTCGAGGCCGACATAGGCGCAAATTTTGCCGGCCTTGTTTACCGGGAGCTGCGCGATGGGGCGGGTGCGAGCCGGTTCGAGTTTTCTGCCTATTGGCGCGCCGACAATGAAAACCCCGCGCTACACGAA
>NZ_JADPJJ010000020.1:0-515 GCF_023073375.1 Bradyrhizobium sp. 197
TGCCGCGGCAATGTCGCCCTCGGTCACGGACTTGGAGTCCGAGCTCACCGACGCTACGTCGTTGGTGCCGGTGATGGTCACCGTCACCGTGCCGGTGGCGGTGCCGTCCTGGCTGGTCACCGTGAACTGGTCCTGGACCTGCTGGCCGGCGGTGAGCTCGTCGTGGGCGCCGTTACCGGCGTAGCTCCAGGCCCCGCTGGCATCGATGCTGAAGTCGCCATAGCTGCCATGAACATTGCTCTGCGCCACGACATGGGCTTCGCCGCTGTCGGGATCGACGATCGTCAGCTGGCCGGAGGCGTTCAATGCCGCGGCAATGTCGCCCTCGGTCACGGACTTGGAGTCCGAGCTCACCGACGCTACGTCGTTGGTGCCGGTGATGGTCACCGTGACGATGCCGCTCGCGGTGCCGTCCTGGCTGGTGACCGTGAACTGGTCCTGGACCTGCTGGCCGGCGGTGAGCTCGTCGTGGGCGCCGTTACCGGCGTAGCTCCAGGCCCCGTTGGCATCGATCG